>CAZTJP010000017.1:0-15830 GCA_964613895.1 uncultured Thiotrichales bacterium
GCAATTGATATTTATCAATCCCGCGCCCCTCGGACGGTGATGTACTTTGCACAGCCAGTGTACAACGAACGTGAGGTAACGCTATGTCACTGTGGATGGACTTGCTTTTCGGAAACTGGATCGGCCTTCTGTCGGTATTCGTGATCGTTTTCATGCTGGGCATGGGCATATTCTTCATCTGGTTTTTCACGAAGAAATCGAAAGCCACATGAGCCAGCGGTCATAGCATTCGGGACAGCGCTGCCCGCAGGTGGTCCTGCGCGGCTGCCGTCAGCGGTTCACCGTCCGACGTCACATGGAGTACGTCCTCGGCCCGTTCGCTGACAGTGGCAATGAATGCCCGTTGAATATCGACACCATTCTGCGCCAGCACATAACCGATGTCCGCCAGCAGACCCGGTCGGTCGCCGGTCGAGATATGCAATTCGGTATAGCGTTTGTTGGCAAACGTGGTGAATTCGATTTCGGTTGGTGAATCGAAGGATTTGAGCTTGCGATCGCGGGCGGGACTGCGGCTGTGCCCGGCCGTTTCGCCGCTTTCCAGCGCCGCCGCGATACGCGAACGAATCAGCGCCAGATCGGATTGCTCGACACAGGGGTGCCCATCCTTGTTCAGCACATAGAAGACCTGCAATGCCATGCCAGCCGAGGTGGTATGGATATCCGCCCCCAGAATATTCAACCCCAGCCGCGCAATCTCGCGGGAAACCTTGTAGAAGAGCGTGGATCGGTCGCTGACATGGACCAGTACCTCGGTGGCGCCGCGCTCGCCACGCGGGCGAACGGTGACCAGGATCTCATCGGGGTCTTCCAGTTCCAGTATCTCCCGGGTGTGCCAGGCGATCGCTTCGGCTTCGTGATGCAGAAAATAACCGCAATCGAACTGCTCCCACAACGCCACGATCCGTGCTTCCGGATAGCCCTCGCTGACCAGCATCTGTAACGCCGCCTGACTGGTATCGAGCAGGGATTCCGCTGGCGGCAATTCACGATCCGACGACAAGAGCATTTTTTTCGAGGAATGATAGAGACTGGACAGCAACTTCGATTTCCAGTCGTTCCATAGATCCGGATTGGTGCCGCGAATATCGCTGACGGTGAGCAGGTAGAGATAATCGAGTCGCTCCAGCGTTTTCACCTCATGAACGAATTCAGTTATCACGTCAGGATCGGAAATATCCTTGCGCTGAGCCACGGTCGACATGGTCAGATGGTGACGCACCAACCAGCAGATGAGATCGGTGTCATCCTCCGACAGCCCGTGCCGCTGACAGAATCGCCGCGCATCCGCTACCCCCAGTTCGGAATGATCGCCGCCGCGTCCTTTGGCGATATCATGGTAAAGGCAGGCGATATACAGCAACACCGGATCACGCAGCTTGGTCGCCAATTCACTGCAAGCCGGCTCCTCGTCGAAATACTTTTCATCGAGCAGGCGGCGCGCATAGCGCAGCACCATGATGATGTGTTCATCGACGGTATAGGCATGGAACAGGTCGAACTGCATCAAACCCACCAAATGGCCAAATTCGGGCAGGTATCTGGCGAGCACGCCATACGAATTCATGTGGCGGAATTCGTGGTAGATGCCGGAAGGCTGCCGCAGAATTTCCATGAACAAGCTGGTGCAGCGCGGATCCTGACGAAAATCGTCATTGATCAGATGCAAACTGGAGCGAACCGCTCGAATGGTGGTTGCACGAACACCAACCAGGCCGGGATCACGCTGTAACAATAAAAACATTTCCAGCAACGCTGGCGGGTATTGCTCGAACACATCCGGATGGGTGATTTCCAGATATCCGCTGCGGCTCTGAAAACGCTCATTGATGGGCTGCGGACTGGCCAGCACATTTTTCAACGTGATCTGTTCCTCGAACAGTTGCAACAGCATTTCGTTGAGCCGCTGAATATCCGTGACGACCCGAAAATATTGCTTCATGAACTGTTCCACCGCGAGGTTGCCACGCGTGTCGGTAAACCCGAACCAGGCGGCGACCGCTTTCTGGTGCTCGAACAGCAGGCGGTCTTCCTTGCGGCCAACCAGGCGATGCAGGCCATAGCGGGTACGCCAGAGAAAATTGCGGGAAGAATCGAGCAAATCGTATTCCGCCAGCGTCAGGAAACCGACATCGACCAGTTCCCGCAAGGTCTTGACGCCAAAGTGGCGCGTCAATATCCACGACAGAATCTGAATATCGCGCAAGCCACCGGGACTTTCCTTGAGGTTGGGCTCGAGCCGATAGGCGGTATCGCCAAAGCGGGCATGGCGGGCAGCCTGTTCCTCGCGCTTGGCCTTGAAGAATGTCTGGCTGGGCCAGAAGTCCGGCGCCTGAATCGCCTGCTCGAATGTCTCCAACAAAGGCTGCGAACCGGCCAGCAGGCGGGACTCGAAAAACGTGGTTGCAATGGAGAGATCCTGGCTGCCTTCCTCGATACAGGCATCGACGGTGCGAACGCTGCTGCCGAGATCGAGCCGCATGTCCCAGAGGAAGGTCAGAAAGGCGCCGATGGCCTCTTCCTGCGCCGCTTCGAGGCTGGGTGGATGCAGGATCAGAATGTCGATATCCGAGCCCGGATGCAATTCACCACGGCCATAACCGCCGACGGCCAGCAAGGCACAGGCTTCGGAGTACGATTGCATGTGATGGGTCCAGGCGCGTATCAGCAGGTGATCGGTGGCGCGGGTCAGGCGCTCGACCAGATACTGCACCGCCAGACCTGCCTCGAATGACTGATCCAGTCGTTGCTTGAGTTCATCCAGCGCCTGGTGGAACCCGGCTGCCTGCACCGGCAACTGCGCCGCGGCGGACATCCACTGATCGAAATCCTGGTCGAGCACATCCAGCAGCATGGTGCGTGACGGAGTCGCCGTCAGATCGTTTCACCCTGGCGCAGGGTGAGCACTTCGTAACCTGTCTCAGTGACGAGAATGGTGTGCTCCCACTGGGCCGACAGGCTGTGATCCTTGGTGACCACGGTCCACCCGTCCGGCAGGACCTTGGAATACCGCTTGCCGGCATTGACCATGGGTTCGATGGTGAAGGTCATCCCCGGCTCGAGCTTCAACCCTTGACCGGGCTTGCCGTAATGCAGCACCTGGGGGGCTTCGTGAAACTGCTTGCCAATACCGTGACCACAGTATTCGCGCACCACGGAAAACCTATTGCTCTCGACGAACTTCTGGATCGTGTGACCAATATCCCCAAGCGTGGCACCCGGGCGTACCGTCTTGATCCCCCGAACCATCGCTTCACGCGCCACCTGGATCAGGCGGGTGGCGAGCACCTTGGGCTTTCCAACCGCAATCATCAGGCTGGTGTCGCCGTGATAACCATCCTTGATGACGGTGACATCGATATTGATGATATCGCCGTTCTTGAGCACCCGGTCACTGGGAATGCCGTGGCAGATCTGGTGGTTGACCGAGGTACAGATCGATTTTGGAAACCCCTTGTAGTTGAGCGGCGCCGGAATCGCTTTCTGTTCGTTGACGATATAGTCATGGCAAATGCGGTCGATCTCATCAGTGGTCATGCCGGCTTCGACCTGCGGCTCGATCATTTCGAGCACTTCAGCGGCCAACCGCCCGGCCACCCGCATCTTCTCGATTTCCTCGGGTGTTTTGATGGATACATTCATACAGAGTCGACGGTTCCGGTGATGACGATGCGCAGAGATTGGCAGGGATATCTCCGCGAGTCAAAAAACAGCCCGTTTGCACCGGTATGGGCCAAGGCCTAACATAGCCAAAAAACCCGGTTCAGGATGAGCCACACGGACCAACCGTTCTTCATGAAAACCACTGACCTGTACCATCCCAAGGGGCTGTACATCCTCTTCTTCACTGAAATGTGGGAACGTTTCAGTTATTACGGCATGCGCGCCCTGCTGGTGCTCTACCTGGTCGAGGGCATGCGGATCGAGCGTGAGGCAGCGCTCGAAACCTATGCGACATATACCGCGCTGGTGTATCTCACGCCAATCGTCGGCGGCTATATGGCAGACCGCTGGCTGGGACGCCAGCGCGCGGTGCTGACCGGCGGACTGGTGATGGCAATGGGACATTTCGCCATGGCGTTTCCGGACTATCTCTACCAGGCCTTGGGGCTGCTGGTGGTTGGCAATGGATTCTTCAAGCCCAATATCTCGACGCTGGTGGGCAACCTCTACGATGCCGACGACCCGCGCCGCGACGGAGGCTTCACCATTTTCTACATGGGCATCAATCTCGGCGCCCTGCTGTCACCGCTGGTCTGCGGCACGCTGGGCGAAAAAGTCGGCTGGCACTACGGTTTCGCCGCCGCCGGCATCGGCATGGTCATCGGTGTGCTGGTGTTCGCCTTCGGCCAGCGGCGACTGATGGCCGACATGCGCCGCGAACAGGCGGCGCCGTTCACCGTGCGCGACTGGCTGACCGTCATCGGGCTGAGCCTGGGCTGCCTGTTGCTGGTCATCACCCTGGTCGGTGGCTGGCCGCGGCTGGAAACCTTCTGGCACAACCTGGGTATCTGGGGCCGCGGGATCATCATATTGACTGTGTTGCTGCCGCTGTTGCCCGGCCTGCGCCGACGTGATCCGGATGCAGCCAGCCAACACCAACCGCTGACCTTGCAGGACTACCGCCATATTCTGGCCATTGTGATCCTGGGCATCTTCACGATTCTGTTCTGGATGGGGTTCGAACAGGCCGGCGGCACCATGAACCTGTTCGCGCTAGAGAACACCGACCGCAACTTCTTTGGCTGGGAAATCCCCGCCAGCAATTTCCAGTCACTCAATCCGCTGCTGATCCTGATCCTGGCAATGCCTTTCTCTGTGCTGTTCACCCTCACCGACCGCAGCCGCTTCGCGCTCTCGACCCCAACCAAGATGGCGCTGGGACTGATCATTCTGGGGCTGGGTTTCGTGCTGCTTGCAATCGCCAATGAACGCAGCGAAGTGGTGGGCCGGGTCAGCCCATTGTGGCTGGCCGGTGTCTATTTGCTGCACACCGTCGGCGAACTGTTTCTGTCGCCCATCGGCCTGGCCATGGTCACCCGGCTGGCGCCATTACAGGTCGCCTCGTTGATGATGGGGGTGTGGTTCACCGGCGTGGCCATCGCCAACTACCTTGCCGGCACGCTGGAATCGATCCTGATGACGCGCCATATCGATCTGTACTGGTTTCTGGTCACCAGTTCGTTCACTGCCGGGCTGGCATTGCTGATGTTGACACCATTGATCAAGCGACTGATGGATGACAGCACAAGCCAGAGATCAAAGGCCTGGTAAAAGTCATAATTGTAGAATTTAATTAGATTCTAATACATTTGAAATCAAATATATAAGGCAAGATAAAAAGAAATATTGCCCCAAAATCGATACCCCATGGTTTTTTTACGCTTTTTATTGATTAAAACGTGCGTTTGAACTACGCTCGGTTCATGAGCATCGATACCAAAACCGAAATCATGGATGCCGCCGAGGAGCTGTTCGGCGCGCAGGGCTTCACCGCAACCTCGTTACGCGCCATCACCCAGGCGGCCAAGGTCAACCTGGCGGCGGTCAATTACCATTTTGGCGGCAAACTGGGGTTGCTGGAAGCGGTCTACGAACGCCGCATCCAACCCATGAACCAGGCCCGCCTCGAACGACTCGATGCACTCGAAAAAGCCTGGCCCAACCAGCCCATTCCGCTGCCCGAACTGGTTTCTGCGTTTGTCCAGCCGGCGCTGGCGTTGAGCCGCGAACGCGGTGGCGAACACTTCGTCAAGCTGCTGGGGCGCAGCTATATGGAGCCACGCCCCGTATTACAGGACAGGATGAGAGACATGTTCAGTGAAATTTCGGATCGTTTCGTGGCAGCCTTTGCGCGCTCGCTGCCCCATCTGTCACGTGAAGAGTTGTATTGCCGCATGCATTTCATGATTGGCGTACTGGCCTACTGCATGACCGGTGCCGATCTGATGCGTTCGATCGCCTCGAGCCGGTTCGTTGAAGACACTGCTTCCGAGAACCTGGTCACCCATCTGGTGACATTCATCTGCAACGGAATGGCCGCGCCAGGGTCTATGAATGAAGAAGTCTCAAAAGAACCTGACATCGGGTCCAATGTCGTGGCAATGGAGGGGTGACATTCAACCGTCACTGTTCACCGCCCCGCCTGGACAGACCCGAAGGAGCATCCGATGATGAGCATTGTGATCTGGGTAGTCGCGCTGGCGGGGTTGGCAGCCGCACTGGCACGGTTCGACCTGCCGCTGAAATACTGGCTGACCGCCATCGGTGCCGGCCTGCTGGGATCGAGTCTCGCCGGCATCGGCCACCCGCTCTGGCTGACACTGCTGTGGATCACCTTCGGGTTGATCTGTGCGTTCGCGCTGCTGCCCGATGTGCGCATGAAATGGCTCAGTGGGCCGCTGTTGAAAACCATCCGTACCGGCATGCCGCCGATCTCCGACACGGAACGCGCCGCGATCGAAGCCGGCACCGTCTGGTGGGAAGCGGATCTGTTCGCCGGCAATCCCGATTTTCGCAAACTGCTGGCTTATCCCGCGCCCCGGCTGTCGGCGGCGGAGCAAGCGTTTCTCGATGGCCCGACCGAACAGCTCTGCGCGATGCTCGACGACTGGGAAATCACCCACGAACTGAAACGCCTGCCGGACGAAGTCTGGGAATTCATGAAGACCGAACGGTTTCTGGGCATGATCATTCCACGCGAGTTTGGCGGGCTCGGTTTCTCGGCGCTGGGGCATTCCTCGGTGGTGATGAAACTCGCCAGCCGCAGTATTTCGGCGGCAGTGACCGTCATGGTGCCCAACTCGCTGGGGCCGGCGGAACTGCTGCTGCACTATGGCACCGATGAGCAGAGAAATTACTACCTGCCGCGCCTGGCCGATGGCCGCGAGATTCCCTGTTTTGCGCTGACCGGGCCGGAAGCCGGTTCCGACGCGGGCGCCATTCCCGACACCGGCATCGTCTGCAAGGGCATGTATCAGGGCAAGGAGGTGCTGGGGCTGCGCCTCAACTGGGAAAAACGCTATATCACCCTCGGCCCGGTCGCCACACTGCTGGGGCTGGCCTTCAAGGCCTACGATCCCGACCACCTGCTGGGCGACCAGGAATCCCTGGGCATCACCTGTGCGCTGATTCCCACCTCAACGCCCGGCGTGACTATCGGCAACCGCCATTATCCGCTGGATTCCGCCTTTCAGAATGGCCCCAACAGCGGCAAGGACGTATTCATTCCGATGGACTGGATCATCGGCGGCCAGGCGCGTATCGGCCAGGGCTGGCGCATGCTGATGGAATCGCTGGCGGCTGGCCGGGGCATTTCGCTACCGGCGCTGAGCACTGCGGGTGGCAAGTTCTCGGCGCGCCTCACCGGCGCCTACGCCCGGGTGCGCAAGCAGTTCCACCTGCCCATTGGCAAGTTCGAGGGCGTCGAGGAACCCCTGGCCCGGCTGGCGGGCAACGCCTACCTGATGGAGGCAACCCGCAGTCTCACCAACACCGCGCTCGACAGCGGCGAAAAGCCGTCGGTGGTATCGGCCATCATCAAATACAACCTGACCGAACTGATGCGTGTCTCGGTCAATGATGCCATGGACATCCACGGCGGCCGTGGCATCTGCCTTGGCCCGTCGAATTATCTCGCCCGCACCTATGAATCGCTGCCAATTTCGATCACGGTGGAAGGCGCCAATATCCTCACCCGCAGCCTGATCATCTTTGGCCAGGGCGCAATGCGTTGCCATCCATGGCTGCTGAAGGAGATCGAGGCCGTCAACCTGGCGGATGAAGCGCAGGCCTTGCAGGCGTTCGATGACGCTTTGATGCAACACCTGGGCTTCAGTGTGCGCAACGCAGCCCGCGCCTTCACACTGGGCTGGTCGAACGCCCGGCTGGCCAAATCCGCCGACGCAGGACCAGTCATGGATCCATGGTTTGCCCAGCTGGCACGGATGAGCAGCGCCTTTGCGATCATTGCGGATGTGGCGCTGCTGATGCTGGGCGGCACGCTGAAACGGCGCGAAAAGATTTCGGGCCGGTTCGCGGATGCGCTGAGCTATCTGTATATCGGCTCGGCCGTGCTCAAGCACTTCCATGACCAGGGGCGCCCGGAAGCCGATCGCCCCCTGCTGGAATGGAGTATGCAAACCGCGCTGTTCCGTATTCAGGAAGCGCTCGATGGCGTGTTGCGCAACTTCCCGTCGAAAGCCGTTGCGCGCGCGTTGCGCCTGCTCGTCTTCCCGACCGGCAGACCTTATCGGATGCCGGATGATAAACTGGGCCATCAACTGGCCACGATCCTGCTGACACCCGGTGACTGCCGTGACCGATTGACGGCCGGTGTCTACCAGACTTCCGACCCGAATGATCCCGGCGGCGCGGTGGAATTTGCGCTGCAAAAGACCCTCGAAGTGGAACCGCTGGAGCGGCGACTGCGTGAGCAAGGGCTGTCACGGGGTTACGCTGAAACGCTGCCAGCCTGGATCGACCGATTGCTGCAGGACGGGCATATCGATGACGCCGAAGCCGGCCTGTTGCGCGAGGCCCACGACGCCATTCGCGAGGCGATCATGGTGGATGATTTCGAGCCGCAACACGCCGCCCAGTCAGGTCACCAGGAGGAAGCCGCCTGATCCATCATTGCTGACTTCAACCACCGGTTACCATGACATCGACCAACCACCAGGCAAAAATCATCACGGGCTCGAAAATCGTCGATTACCTCGACAAACCGGGGGCAAACTACATGCCCGCCGAGTCGATGCGAACGCTGCCGCAGATGTTCCGCAGCCGGGTGGCGCTGACGCCGGAACGCCCGGCTTACCAGCAATTCGACCCGGCCACCCAGCGCTGGATCCATTACAGCTGGGCCGACTGCGCCCGGGATGTTGATGCCTGGCGGGCATCACTGGCCGCGGAAAACCTGCGGCCCGGCGATCATGTCGCCATCCGGCGCGGCAACGGCTATCACTGGGTACTGTTCGATCAGGCGGCGCTGTCGCTCGGACTGGTGGTGGTGCCCCTGTATGTCGATGACCGGCCGGGGAACGTGGCCTATATTCTGGAAAATGCCGATATCAAACTGCTCTATCTGCAAACCAGCGAACAATGGCGCTGTTTGCATGAACACCTCGACCAGTTGCATGCCATTCAGCGCGTCGTCATCGAATCGGGCGACGACACCCGAACGATGAGCCTCGAGGACAGCCGGCTGGTCGATCTGGACGCCTGGCTGAAGACCCGGGTGGACAACCCACCCACGCCGGAGATCGACGCGCATGATCTGGCCACCATCGTCTATACCTCCGGCACCACCGGCCGCCCAAAGGGCGTCATGCTCAGTCATCACAATCTCGTTTCCAACGTGCGCGCCGGCGTCAACCACATCGGCTGTTATGAAACGGATCGAATGGTGTCTTTTTTACCACTGTCGCATACCTTCGAACGAACCGTTGGTTACTACGTACAGATCATGACAGGCTGTGAAACAGTCTTCTGCCGTTCCATTCCCGACCTGCCCGAGGATCTGATCGACAAAAAACCGACGATCCTGATTTCCGTACCGCGGATCTACGAACGCATCTACGGCAAGATCAAGACCCAACTGGCGGAAGGCCCGGCCATCAAGCGCCAGCTGTTCGAGAAAACCGTCGATGTCGGTTGGGCGCGTTTCGAGTATCAGCAAGGACGAGCGAAATGGCAGCCCAAACTGCTGCTGTGGCCGCTGCTCGACAAACTGGTGGCCTCGAAGGTGCGCGCCAAACTGGGTGGACGGCTGCGCTTCGCGCTGAGTGGTGGCGCGCCGCTGCCGCCGGCTGTGTCGAAGGTCTTCATCAGTCTCGATATCCCTGTCTTGCAGGGCTATGGACTGACCGAGAGCAGCCCGATCATTTCCGCCAATACCCTCGAATTCAACCAACCCGCCAGCATTGGCATGCCGCTCAGGGGCGTCGAAGTCAAGATCGGCGAGCACGACGAACTGTTGGCCCGCGGCCCGAATATCATGCAGGGCTACTGGAAAAACCCGGAAGCCACCCGGGCGGTGATCGACGACGATGGCTGGCTGCATACGGGTGACCGCGCTGCCGAAAGAGATGGTTATCTATACATCATCGGCCGCATCAAGGATATCATCGTGCTGGCCAATGGCGAGAAGGTGCCACCAAGCGATATGGAAACAGCGATCGCCGAGGATGCCCTGTTCGAACAAACCATGGTGGTCGGCGAGAACCGTCCCTATCTGGCTGCACTGGTGGTGCTCAACAGCAGTCTCTGGGAAGAGATCCGCAAGAAACACAGCCCGGCTTTCGATAATTTGCACAATCCGGCGGTGGAGAAATTTCTGCTCGAGCGGATCCGCAAACGCATTCGGGACTTTCCAGGTTATGCGCAGATCCAGCGCGTGCAGGCGTTGCTGGATCCATGGACAGTGGACAATGAAATGGCGACGCCCACCATGAAGATCCGCAGAAACCGGATCGAAGAACGTTACGCCCGTGAAATAGAAAGCATGTATGAAGGGCATTTCTGAACGCCCTAACCCAGGTCTGAACAGGTGCGCCACAGGTGACGATGTTCTATACTCGGATCCATAGGTTTCCGTATGTTCATCACCCTGTTCTCGCCGGTGCGAGAATCTTGCGGTTCACATTCCCAAAAATGATCGGTCTTCCGGACCACTTGAGGAGAAAGCAATGAAGCTCACCAAGTTCGCGCTGTTGCCATCCGCCATTCTGATTTCCATCACGGCCCAGAACGCCATGGGCGCCGGGTTCGCCATTACCGAAAATTCCGCATCGGGGATGGGTAACGCATTTGCAGGCGCGGCGGCAGTGGCCAGTGATGCTTCCACGGCATGGTTCAATCCGGCCGGGCTGCCTTTTCTGAAGAAGCCGGAACTGGTGATCGCCGGCCATGTGATCGCGCCGACCGCGGATTTCAGTGACCGGGGTTCCTATGTCAACCCGGCCTTGACGCCTGACACCTCGACCGGCGCCCCCAAGGTCACGCCCGGGTCGCTGACCGGCCCCAATGACGACGGCGGTGAAACCAAGTTCGTGCCCAACCTCTATTACAGTCGCGCCCTCGATGCCAGCACCTGGTTTGGGCTGGCGATCAATGCGCCTTTCGGCCTGGCCACGAAATATCGTGGTGACTGGGTGGGCCGCTATCATGCGGTCGATTCGGAAGTGCAGACATTGAACCTCAATCCATCGCTGGCCTGGAAACTCAGCGATCAGCTCAGTGTTGGTGTCGGCGTCAGCGCGCAATACATTCAGGTCGATCTGAGCAGCAAGATCGATTCGACCGGGGTCTGCCTGTCGCTGGCATCGCAGAACCCGCTGTTGCTGAGCGCCTGCACGGCGGCCGGGCTGGGTCCGGGAACGGCCGCCACTGCCGCCAATGACAGCAGCTTCACGATCGATAAGGCCGACGACTGGTCTTTCGGCTACAACTTTGGCGTCATGTATTCGCCACAACCGGAAACGCGCATCGGTTTCAGCTACCGTTCGAAAATCACCCAGAAACCCGAGGCAACCGGTGACTTCCAGCGCAGTGCGGCGCTCGATGCGGTGCTCACCGGCGCCAATATTCCACTGCTGGTCGATACCCATGCCAAGGCTACGGCGCATCTGCCAGCCTCGGCCTCGCTGTCCATCGCACATGCGTTCAGCGACCGTCTGCAATTACTGGCCGATATCACCTGGACCGGCTGGAGCAGCTTCGACGAACTGCGCATCAAGTTCGACAATCCATTGCAGCCGGATGCTTTCACCAACGAAAGCTGGGATGACGTTTTCCGTTACTCGGTCGGCGCCAACTACCGCCTCAACAATGATTGGGTGTTGCGCGGCGGCCTGGCGCTGGATCAGGAAGCCATTCCCGACCCGCAACACCGCACGCCACGCATCCCCGGCAACGACCGTACCTGGGTATCGGCAGGCGCTGGTTATCGCGTCAACGACAAGATCCATCTGGACTTTGGCTATTCGCATCTTTTCGTCGATGACACACCGATCGATCATACGGATGAAAACGGTTATGCCCTGCGCGGTATCTATACCGCCGATGTCGATATCTTCAGCAGCCAACTCACCTGGAATTTCTAATCGGAGCGATTTATGAGAGCCTTCAGCAAATACTCGATAGCTGCCTGCCTGCTCGGCGGGGCCTTCTTCCTCGGCGGCTGTACCGATCCCAGTGACTACGACTTCGATGCCAGCGCCCAGCAGGCGCAGGATGATATCGCCAAAAAGCATGTTGCCGCGATCTTTGATCCAGCCAATGGCAAGATCCCGCCCACCAACAACCTGCTGTTCGCCGGATCGACCGACGGCACACTGAACATTCCAGTGCTCTCCAGTGACAGCGCCGGCGCGCAGTTACTGAAGTCCGCGCTCAATACGCTGGATGGTTTCTCCACGGTGAATCCGATCGTGGCCGACTTCGGCGCCGCCATCGATCCTGAGTCGATCAAACCCGGTGAATCGGTCCACCTGTTCGAACTCGGCAAGGATTCGAATGGCAATACCGTCATCGCCTCGGAAGTCACTGCGCTGGCGGGCACTGTCACCGGCGCGGACAACAACCGCATGGCACTGATTCCCACCGCGCCGCTGAAAGGCTCGACCACCTATGCAGTCATCATCACCAATCAGGTGAAAACCGCGGAAGGCTATCCGGTGGTCGCCTCGCAGACCTACAATGCCTCCAAAGGCACAGCCTCACTGGTGGGCAGCGAATTCGAGGCACTCGAACCGATCCGCCTGATCACCAATCAGAACGAGGCGCTGGCTGCGGCCCGGGGCATCAAGCCGGCGGATATCGTGCTGAGCTGGCAATTCAAGACCCAGTCGATCGGCCATGTCCTGAGCAAGCTGCATGACGCCGCCACGGCGGGTAATTTCGTTGCCATCCCGGCGCTGGATACCAGCACTGGCACGCCGATCCAGCTGACCACCAAGAATTTCCTCGATCCGCAGAACCAGAATCCCAACATCATTGGCAAAGCCGATGTCTATCTGGGCGCGCTGACCGTGCCGTATTATCTCCATGCCGCCGCCAATCCGCATGACCAGAGCCCGAATGCCGGCTTCATGAGCACTGCGACCGGCACGCCATTGTCCCCGGCCGATGACACGCCGGCGAAAACCGCTGACATCACCATTCCGGTTTTGATCACCGTGCCGAATGCACATTCCAAAGGCCAGGGCGTCGCCCCGGCTGATGGCTTTCCCGTGGTCATCTTCCAGCATGGCATCACCGCCAACCGCACCTCACTGCTGCCGATCGCGGATGCGCTGGCGGATGCCGGCTTCGTTGGCGTCGCGATCGACCTGGTATTGCATGGCGTCGATCCGAACGGCAATGCGGCTGCCATCCATGCCAGCAACACCCCCTTTCCAAACGATACCGAACTGACTTTCGATCTGGATCTGGTCAACAACCAGACGGGTGCCCCCGGCCCCGATGGCGCGGCCGATCCTTCCGGCCAGTTCTTCATCAATCTGGCCAGCCTGCCGACATCGCGCGACAATATTCGCCAGTCGGTATCCGACCTGTTCGTATTGCGCAAGAGCCTCGGCGGTCTGACCTCCGGACTCACCGGTGTCACAGTACCGAAACTCGATGCGAATACCGTTCGTTTCATCGGTCACTCGCTGGGCGGCATCGTCGGCAGCGTCTTTCTCGCCTATGAAGATGATGTCGGCGCCGCGACCCTGGCCATGCCCGGCGGCGGCATCGCCCAACTGCTCAACAATTCCCCAACATTCGGGCCACGTATTGCCGCCGGTCTGGCCGCCAATGGCATCGAGAAAGGCACGCCCGAATTCGATACTTTCATGGCTGCGGCGCAATGGATCGTCGACCCGGCCGATCCGGTCAATCACGCTGCGCAAGCCGGCACCAAACACCCGATCCATATGATCGAAGTCGTCGGCGGCAACAGCAATCCGCCGGACCAGGTCATTCCCAACAGCGTAGCGACCGCGCCACTGTCCGGCACCGAGCCACTGGCCCGCCTCATGGGGCTGTCACCCGTCAAGGCACCAGGCTCCAACAATGGCGGCCTGGTGCGGTTCACAGCCGGCAATCACAGCTCCATCCTGATTCCCGGAGCGGACAGCGCAGACGTGACGATCGAGATGCAAACCGAAACCGCGACGTTCATGGCAACCAATGGCGCCAGCCTGCCGATCACCAATACGGCGGTCGTTCAATAGCCCGGCGATAGCAACACCATGAAACTGTATAAAAAAACACTTATCCTGTTGGCCTGCCTGATACTCGTCGTCCCCACGGCACAGGCCGCCCGGGTCGCCGGCGTCGAAATTCCGGACTCACTCACCGCCGGAGGACAGACCCTGGTGCTCAATGGCGCGGGTATCCGCAAGAAATTTTTTCTCAAGCTCTATGTCGGCAGCCTGTACCTGAAGCAGAAAAATTCGAATGCCCAACAAATCATCGAGGCAGATGAGCCCATGGCGGTCCGCCTCGATATCATTTCCGGCATGATCACGCCCAAGAGAATGGAGCAAGGCATACTGGAAGGGTTCGAGGCCTCCACCAATGGCAGACTCGGGCCATTGGCCTCGCGCATCGACAAATTCATCGACATCTTTCGAGCCGGGATCGACAAAGGCGATCGATTCATCATGACCTATCTGCCGGGGAAAGGCACGACGGTCAGTCAGAATGGAAAAATCACCGGTCAGTTCGAAGGGCTGGATTTCAAGCAGGCCCTGTTCGGTATCTGGCTGTCGCGAAAACCGGCCCAGGCCAGCCTCAAACAGGCGATGCTGGGAGGCTGATCTGCCGCCTTCAGCAATGACCGACACAGCGATTCATCATTGCCTGCCGAGGCACAATGTGACATACTCTGTAACACAGTGACACCATTTGATATCTGACAATCGCGGTTGCGCGGCCCATCATAACAACTGCCTCCCGCAACAGCATTCGTAAAAATAAATATCGAGATCCATCGCCGCCTGATCGGGGTTGGGCTTTTGCTTCATGCTCGTCGGACGGCCGTGGATTTCTCAAAAGAGGAACTTCAATGCATCCTTTCAAAGCAGTGTCTTATCAAAGACAAAACAAAGACGATCACCGTTCCTACAGAAAACGCAACAACGGCCATGGTAATGGTAATGGCCACAATGGCACGGCGAGCAGCCGTGGAAACCAGAACAGATACAGTCGCAAAGACTCAAAAATCAATTACTACGTCTACGGCAAAGGCTCGGCTATCGAGTTCTTCTGTGATGAGACGCGTAAACAGCAAGTCAAGACCATCTCACTGAACGCAGCCTCCGCGCGAACGGATACCGAAAAAGGCTACGACTGGGACAACAAGACCTATTTGCAACTGCCTCGCAACGAACTGCTCAAGGTCACTGCCGTCCTGCTTGGGTTGCTCGACAACTGCGAATTTCGTCAGACACGAACCCATTCGTCGAAAAGTTACCGTGTCGAATATCAGGGTTCGAAGGTATTTTTCATGGTCATGGAACGTGGCAAAGCCATCCGCGCGGTTGGCCTGTCACCGGAAGACACTTACCAGGTTGCATCATTGTTCTTGCGCCAGCTCAAGGAAAACGCTCCCTGGATGACCGTCGATGAAATCCTCCAGATGATCGAGATCACCGTGGTCAATATGGGTCAGGCGCCCGCCGTCGAACTGGATGAAAAATATGAAAATCCCATCGACATCGATGACGACAGCCTGCCGGAAGAAGAAATTCTGGAAAAAGAACCCAACTTCAATTTCTGACTCACAGCCAGTCCGGATTTTTCACTAGCCCGGATTTCTCACAGGGTCGCGTAGCGAGGCC
>CAZTJP010000018.1:0-15768 GCA_964613895.1 uncultured Thiotrichales bacterium
TGCAGCATCGTTTCTGCCGTTTGCGCAAAAAGCCGATGTGAGCTTGTTCGTCTGAATCACAACGGACCAAGAAATCCCCGGCTCTCTACTTGTGAGATGAGCCGGGGAAGGAGACTATGTGATTGGGGAGGCCGGGCTGATCATTCCGGCCTCACGGCGGGGCTCAGGATTCGCAGTTCAATACGTTGATCAGTCCAAAACAGTTATCGGTTCCCAATCCACCATTGATGTGATCGCCTTCATCACTTGGTCCGGGATCGATTTGATCATCCCCCGAATCTCCATTGAGACCATCCTTGCCGGGGCCGCCATTGATTGCATCGTTGCCGGAACCACCGTCGATGTGGTCACCGCCTGCTCCACCGGAGATCTGGTCATCACCCGAGTCGCCACGCGCATTGTCGTCACCATCTCCCAGGAGTACGACATCATCGCCTCCACCTGCGCTGACCTGATCGTTGCCCGTACCGGTGTCGATGACATCATCACCACCACCGGCCCAGACCCGGTCATTCCCATCACCGGTGTATATCTGATCATTTCCGGGACCCGCCAGGATGCCGTCATCACCGGGACCGGTATCGAAACAGTCACCAAGAGAGCCGCCGATCATGAGATCGTTCCCGCCGTAGGTGCAGAAGTTGTTTTTGATGCCAGGACGCGCCGGCAGTACATCCCGGTCGTCGGTACCGCATATCAGGGATGGGTTGGTGCGGGCCGCGGCGACACATGCAGCAGGTGTGGCCGGGCAACCACAGCTGCCATTACCGGTCGGAGGTTGGGGCGTGGTTGTCACGGTAACGGAATCATTGCCAGCCAAGCCGGTGATACCACCCACAACCGTTTGAAAATGATAAGTGCCGGCAGTGTTGCCCTGAATGGTCATCGCGAATGTCCTGCTTTCACCGAGCGGAACGGCTGTGCAGCCCTGGGGCGAGATACAGCTGTAGCTGATGTTCAGGCCCGCCGTGTCCCCAACGGCGGAAAGGCTCAGATCGACAGTGCTGCCACCGGTAATGGAGCCAATGGCATCAAGGATCGCCTGTTTGATCGCAGCAGTACTGTTGATGCCGTTTTTGACAACGCCGCCAGTTGCACCCGCGATGGCCGAAGCCTGGCCATACTTGTCGATGCCGACCCCACTGGTCAGCCCATTGATGGCGATTACGGTGATACCAGCATTTTTCAGTGTAGAAATCGCTTCAGCCTGATCGACCGTGGTTGTATGAGAGGGTGCATCACCAAACCAGAGAATGATGCGCTTGGCATTGTCTCTCCAGCCAGTCACCTGCCCTGTTGCATAACCGGGGTCGGTTGCACCGACACCATCGGTGCTGGCGCCTTCGGTAGCAGCCTGCTGCAGGGCGAAAAAGTTTGCCTCCGGCGTATCTTCTCCGCCAACTGCCACCCACCGACCAATTTGGTCAACCACGGCAGATGTGCTCGTAGTGATAGCTTGTTGTAGTTTATATGCCTTGAGTGCTTTCGACGCGGGGGTGCCGGAATAAAATTCCTTGGGGTCACCAAAATAGGCTCCTACGCCAAATGCGGCATCGAGTCCGGCAAAACGCGGGTCAGCGCCCCTGAGTGCGGCAATGATCTCACCGGCACTGGCTTTGACGCCAGCAATCACACCTCCCATGCTGCCGGTATTGTCGGCCAGGAAAAAGATATCTGTCCGGGTTGCACCATTCCCGTTGCTACCATCGTTATTCGACAAGGTGACCACCCGGTTGACCGTGGTCGAAGCGCCTTGGTCCAGGGTGATACTGATAGAACCGGGGGTCAGAGTAGCGGCGCCTGCGGCATGAGTGATGAACAGCGCCATCAGTACCAGCAGAAACCTTCCGCGCCTGCGGGAACTCCATCGTCTGACAAAATGAGAAATAAAGGATCTTGTGAACATATTGATGACCTCACTGTTGATTGAGAAAACGTTTATCATGAGGCGAGACGATGGACGTACGGGAATTGATGTTTTACTGGCGCCCCCCGTGATGGAACCGCATGCTCTCCCGATTGACCAGAGCCCAAGCCCGTTATTGATATTCTATGGAGCGTTATTGCAACTCCTCCTGTTTCGGTGCCCGAGACCGAAACTGCTCCTTTGAGACGTAAATCTCTTTTCTTTATAAAAGTATAGATTTCGCTCAAGGAAATATCGTGAACAGGATCACAGTCTTCCCGAAATCCGGTAAAGGATTGTTACATAGTGTCAATGAGGACTGGTGTGGAACGCGTGGCTCAACGGATAAAACTACAGAAATACGTTACGCGGAGGTTAGATGGAGGTGATTCGTGCCTTGCGGCGTTGGCAGGCCCATCGATACAGCAGCATATCGCGGTGGTGGAAGTGTTCTACCCGACGGCGGATAGAGGAAGAGAGCGTTTCCCGGTTGCTGTCGGAACGGCCGGCATTCATCTTGGGGGGGGTGACGATCGGCTGACAGAGAAAGCGACGTGAGAAGTCCTGCAAATCGCTGTCGAAGTGTTCGGTGATGCCGATGAAATCAAATCGTTGTAGTGGAAAACCCCAGAGAAAGCGGCTATAGGTATTGCGTAGTGCGGGTGCCTGACAGAATTTTTCCAGTGACCACCTTTCTGTCAGCACTTGCTGATGCAGTGGGGCATCCATCGCGAGTTCGGGGTGATCCTGCCAAAAATAATAGTGAGAGATTAACCGCTCGACCGGATGGCGCAGCCACGTCACGAATTTCACCGGTTCGTCAGGGTCGTGTAGCCATCGATATTTGACGGGAAGAAAGTGCCCATGGATACAGTGAATGCCCGAAGGTGTTCTGTGAACACCAGTCTTCAAGGCATTCCATAGTGCGGAGCTACAGCGTTTCCAGCTAGGCGCATGTAGCGGAAAATCTGCATAATCTCGGTGAAGTCCGCCACCGAAATGGTCAGACAGTACCTGATGGAAGCTGGATCCTGCCGTTTTGGGCAGATGAACCGATATAAGCATGAGTTGTGCCGTGCGGCGTCAGGCGCATTCCGATACCCCCTTTATTTCGCATCCGCTGTTTTCTTCGAGGCCGCGTGACGTTCGCGCTTAAGCCCAGCGAAAAATTTGTCCAGCGCCGCATCATCAATACGCGCATTCTTCGAGAATTGGTAGCTCTTGTTGAACTCCACCATGCTGAGGGTGCGGTATTGTTCCGTCAGTATGTCGACAATCTTCTGTTTGACTTCATCGAATGGCAGATATTTTTCTGGTTGAATCCCGTCTAGGCGAATGATGTGAAAACCGAAGCGGGATTCTACCAGTCCTGAATGGTCGCCCACTTTTTTCAGTTTGAACAGCGCGGCCAGATAGGGGCGAACCATGAACGGTTCGCCTTTCCATACCCATTTGTCGAGGCTGCCTTTGCGTGCCTTGGTGCCCGGGTCCTCAGAGTATTTTTTGACCAGTGATTCGAACGATTCGCCTTGTTCCAGCCTGGCGAGTACCTTCTCAGCCTCAACCCGTTTGGTCTTGCGGTCACAGACGCCCGGCAGACACTTGACCAGGATATGTGAAGAGGCACGTTTCTCGGGAACCGCAGCATATTTTTCCTTGTAGGCCAGATATTGTTCCCGAGCCAGATCACCCATGTCCGGTACTTTGATCTGTTTGCGGTAATGGTCCAGATAGAGACGCAACTTGGCTGTTCTGACTGCCATTTGTACCTGCCAGAAAAATTCCGGATCGTCTTTTTCGGTGATCTTGTCTACCTCGGCAGCCAGCCGTTTGTTGGCCAGCGCCTGTTCCAGGAACGCCCTGCGTGCTTCCCTGTTGCTTGCCGCCTCCTGGCGCATGCCGGGGTCCCAGGCATCGACTAGAACCCTGAGTTCTGCGGCATCTATACCAATGCCGGCATCTTCGACCAAGTTATCGGCCCAAAGGGAAGATGTGGTGCAAGTCAGCAGCAGGATGATGAGTTTTTTCAGCATTGCGAGGATTCCGGATAATGATTCTATTGATAGAGCACGAATACTAAATCAAAGAGGGGGAAAATAGCGTGTAGATGGTAACAATTCTATGAAGCTGACGCACGGAGGACACACTTTCGTGAACCGTCTCACAGTAGCGTATCAGTCAGTATTCCGTGGGTATCGAAGACTGTCTCTGCTGAGATAAAAAAGCCAGCGCAAAGCGCTGGCTTTTTTGTCGAACGAAATGCGACTATTCGCGGCTATGTTCGATGATGCGGCCATAGTTCTTGTCCGCGTTGTTGAAGGTCCGGCGCCAGGCGGCATAGCCGATCATGGGAACCGGCTCGGTGGGAGCGGCACTGGTTGCGCCGGTCGGATCGGTCAGGTCGTAGATCGACTGGGGATGATCCGTGGTTGGTGCAACCGACAACCGAGCCCAGCCGTAGGGCGCATTGAAGCCGGAAATCTTGCGCGGACGGGCCGATTCGAAGATCGACTGTTCGCCCCAGCGCACGATATTGACTTCATCCGGCAGCAGGGTCTTGCCCGGTCCGTTGTTAGGCGAGATCACCAGGCTGCGGCTGTTGAACTCTTTCTCTTCGCGGTCGAATACCTGAACGGTAGCGGTCAGTGGCAGATCACGTCGGTCTGCACCGGCGCCGCCAGCGGGATTGACCATCAGATACTGACCGGGAATGGTCACGATCCAGTCCGTGGTGACGCCATTGGACGGGTTCTTGGACCAGTCGTTGAGGATGGCGTTGGCGCCGAGGTCGAGTCGAACGACGCTGTCGTATTTGCCCCTAGCAGCGGTTCCCCCAACCCCATTGATCGCGCCGATATTCTTGCCGGTGCCGTCCAGATCCGGAAAATCGAATCCAGCGACATCACCCGAGCTGAGTCCGGTTTCCTGGTTGGTGATCGAAGGGCCATCAGCTTGGGTGAGAAAGTCCTTGATATGGACGGCATTGTTGCCAAACTCCATTCCGGATTGCGGATCGCGGATGAAGAAAGAGACTTTCAGCACGTTGCCGGAGTCGGTATAGGTGCTTGATTGTTCGGCAAAGTTCTTTGTCTCTGCATTCGAGATGACTCCACCGGGCAGTGGCAACGAGCGCTTGAAGAAGTTTTGGCGCACTTCATCGCAACTCTTGGGTACGCCGTTGGCGTCATGCTTGGCGGCGATGGCGATGGGCTGGGTCTCGTCAATGGTCTGACCCATGGCGATTACTTCGATATAACCCTCTTCGGCACCGGCTTTGTTGATGTCGGGCATCAGCCATTTGCCATTGGTGTCCGCAGCAGGGGCGGTGCAAGTGTTGTCGTCGGAGCCGAGGGTGATGCCGTCCGCTTCGGAGCCGCTGATGAACCCGGTCCATTCATCGTGAGGTGACATGATGATGACGATATCCAGGGCATCGGCCGAATCTTCGGCTCGGCGCAGCCGGAATTTGACAACCTGGGTGTGCTCCGAAGTATTGATGACATGCACGCCCGTCGAGAAATTGTTGCGCACGGTGTAGTACGGTACCAGCGCGAGGTCGCCCAGTGCGGTGGCATCGACGGCGGCGGCAGCATTGTTCATAAAGCCGAGCCCGCCAATGCAGGTGGTTGCAACTGCGAGACTGAGCAGTTTTTTTTGTGTTGTTCTTCTTATTGTTGATTTCATGATTATTCTCCCACACAGATAAATGATACAGATCGCTCGAGCGTTCCGATCGAGGCCGCTGCAGGCGAGCTGTTACGTTCTGTTTGACCGGATGAAGCGGATTCGATCCGTTGGGTTATTCATCCGTCGGGTGTTTTGTGATGGAAGAAAGTATTTGATGGGGGCTGCCGAGAAATAAATGTGATTTTGTGCACACAAAAGCCAGCGCAGAGCGCTGGCTTTTGTGTCGAGGCAACTACCTACTTGCGGCTGTGCTCGATGATGCGGCCGTAGTTCTTCTCCGCATTGTTGAAGGTCCGGCGCCAGGCGGCATAGCCAATAACCGGGACTCTATTTGCTGGCGCGTGTGGAGCGATTACACCGCTATAATCGAAGATCGTTTGCGGATGGGTGGTGACTGGTGCGACTGTGACGGCAGCCCAGCCATACGGATCATTCAAGCCGGTAACCGCCTGCGCATTGGGCGATTCGAAGATCGACTTCTCACCCCAGCGCAGTACATTGACCTCGTTCGGGAACTTGGTCTTGCCGCGCCCATTGGATGGGGAGATGACCAGGTTGCGCGACAGATATTTCTTCTCTTCGCGATTGTAGACTTCGAATGTCGCCGTCAGTGGCAGGTCGCGTTGATCCGCGCCGACACCGCCGGCGGGATTGACCATCAGATACTGGCCGGGAATAGTCACGATCCAGTCGGTGGTGACGCCATTGGTTGAATTCTTGGACCAGTCGTTGATGATTTTGACCGGACCCGCTGGCGCATTCCCCAAATCAAGGCGTACGACCTTATCGTAGCGGTCGTGCAGGCCAGGGATAGCAGTGTTAGAGCCAGCACCATTGAGGTCCGGGAAGTCCAGGCCGCTTGTGTCGCCATCAGCCAGCCCCGTTTCCTGGTTGGCCATGGCAGCACCGATCAGGAACTCTTTGATATGAACGGCATTGTTGCCGAACTCCATACCGGACTGAGGGTCGCGTATGAAGTAGGAGACTTTCAGCGGGTCGTCGGAGTCTGTGAAATCACTTTTCTGATTGGCCAAGTTGTAGGTTCGGGAGCTACTGCTGACCCCGCCGGTGAGCGGAGGAGCCCAGGCAAAGAAGTTTTCTCGTACTTCATCACAGTTCTTTGGTACGCCGTTGGCGTTATGCTTGGCGGCGATGGCGATGGGCTGATTTTCGTCAACGGTCTGTCCCATGGCGATCACTTCGATATAGCCCTCTTCGGCACCGGATTTATTGATGTCGGGCATGAGCCATGTCTTAGTATTGCCCGCGACAGAACTGGGTGCCGGAGCGGTGCAGGAGTTGTCTTCCGAACCCAGCGTGATGCCATCCGCTTCGGAACCGCTGATGAACCCGGTCCATTCGTCGTAAGGTGACAGGATCACGTCGATATCCATCGCGTCGGCAGAGTCTTCGGCACGGCGCAACCGGAATTTGACGACCTGGGTATGTGCCGAGGTATTGATGATGTGCACGCCGGTCGCGAAATTGTTGCGCACGGTGTAGTAGGGTACCAGTGCGAGGTCACCAATAGCGTCTGCGTCAGTTTTCGCCAGCGCATTCCCACTCAGGCCCAGTCCCGCGGCACAGGCGGTTGCAACCGCCGAGCTGATCAGTTTGTTCTTGTATCGTTTTACAGGTTTCATTTTGTCTCTCCCGTTAAGAAAAGTAGTAGCCACTAGAATTGATTTGTGTCGCTGATGAATGACCGTTGCTACCTGAAAATCGGCAGCTCGTTCCGTTTATCTCGTCAGATTGCCATTGATCGGCGACGTTGTGACAGTAGTACAGGCTTTTGGTAGGTGCAATGGCAGTATCGGGTGTGGTTGATTCTGTGAAATTGGTTTAATTATTTGAAATGATTGTGAAATCCAATTTAGACCAATTCCAGTTTAGTGATTGTTTCAGCATATGCACCGTTTTGGTGCGGGTGGACACAGAGCAGGGAGTATCCTAGTGACAACAGAGGGTAATCTCGCGCGAGAAAAAACCTGTACCACGCAACAGTTTTGGCTGTGAACGGGGCCGGAGTCTGTATTGGTTGGTCGATATTTAATTAATTAAAATCAATAACCTATATGCGATCAAGTCGGGTTGGCAGGATTGACTTTGTGGTATGGTTGGGTCAGTCGATTCTCGGTGTGACGAATTGCCTTCCAGCCCTACAGGGCGTCCTGGAGTCAGTCTTCAATCCTGCTTTTCAACGTGACCGGTCTTGCAAAAAAACCGTGACCAGATTCGAGGAATGGAAGACTGATCGACCGTTTGTCGCCCAACCCTCATTTCTTAAATAAATTTGTTACGCAGTTCTCAATATCGGGTTCCACATAACCGTTCACGTGGTTTTTTTGGCCGATGGTTTTGTGTGTCTGTCAGGCAAACAGAAATCCGCACGCCGGGATTACCCGGGCGAGCGGAATATCGTCAATGGGGCAGGAGGGGATGGGGTCAGTCGTGATTGACGTGATACCACTGGCCATCAATATTGAGCCATTTTTCCCGGATTCTGCTATTGAGCGGTATCTTGGTGGCCCACTGTGTGCTGGCGCGGGTGGAATGACTTTTCACCGTCATGAGTACGTTGGCAACGCGGGTTTTCGGGTCGTACTTCACGTCGAGGATTTTTTCCAACTGTGAAGTGGAGCCAAGTGCGAACTTGTTGAGAAACAGTTTGACTGGAAACACCTTGCGGTAGTTGGGAGTTTCCAGTGTATAGGCTTTTTCGTACTGTTTCTCGGCCAGCGCTTGCCAACGTGCCTGAATACGGCTTTTCAGGGTATCGAGATCAGCGTTGTTAGGGGTGCTGGATCCTGTCTGGCTGCAGAGCAGCAATGTAGTGAGGGCGATAGCCCTTGAAATGTTCGATGTTTTCATGGGCGGGGATTTAACCGGAGTCTTTGCGTCGACAACTATTATGCCGGTCACAGAATCGGATTTTTGCCGCTGCGAGGCAATGTTGTGTGACCTGGTTCACGGGGGATTGCACCGATTGGTTGAAGGTGTTTCAAAGTTGAAACATCTCACAGAATCCCCGAAGTACTTCGCCTATTTTGCAAAACGTTTCGTTGACATTACCTGGGACGGGTGTGTGGCGGAGCTGCATGGAAAGGATTTCCACCATCAAGTGGCCGGTCAGTCCGGTATGTCAGATTCAGCACAGGGATGTGCCGGTTTTGTTTGTTGGCTGTTCACCGTAACCATCAGGTCACTCCATGTTTGGATATCATTTTCAAAAATCTGTCGGTCTTTTTTCAACCATCAAACGAGCGACCACATCGGAGCAATGGCGTGGGTTGTTCCGACTGATCGTCCTGCTGTCGGCACTGGGTGGGGTAGGCGCGAGCGTGGCCTCGCCAGTGGATATGGCGTTGGTGTTGCTGGCGGATGTGTCGGGTAGCGTCGATGCCACCGAGTTCGAGTTGCAGCGTCAAGCCTATGTGGACGCGTTCAATGACCCGGACATCATCGCGGGGATTACCGATACGCGCAACGGCCATATTGGCGCCATCGCAGTAACCTTGGTCTATTGGTCGGAAGATCAGGTGCAGAGTGTAGGCTGGACACGAATCGACAGTGCGGCTTCGGCGCATGCCTTTGCATCTCGTGTCGCAGCCGCGTCTCGACCGGATTCTGTGGGGCTACAAACGCATCTGGCAGCGTCGATGGAGTCGGTGTTGCCACTTTTTCAGCGCAGTGGTTTCGAGAGCGACCGTTGGGTGGTCGATGTTTCCGGTGACGGGGTGGAGAATGGCGCAGGCGATGCGGCGGCAGCGCGCGATGCGTTGCTGGCGGGGGGCGTTTCAACGATCAATGGCATTGTCATCGGCGATCGGGAATTGTTCGATTTCTATACGGATCAGGTGATTGGCGGCAAGGGAAAGTTCGCCCGGCAGGTCACGGATTTTGCGGATTTCAGCAAGCGGATGAAGGAGAAGGTCGCGGCTGAGGTGAATATCGTTCATAACGTGATTGTGCTTTCGCCGGTGACTTCGCTCCAGCCGGTGGGTGGGGATTTTACGGCCCGGGCCCGCTTGCGGGAGGTCAATACCTCCACGCCGTTGAGCGGTACGCTGGTGAGTTTCCAGGTGATTGCGGGGCCGAATACCGGGGCTGGCGGGCTGTGCGCGGAGGATCCCAATTGCCTGACGGATGCCAACGGTGAGGTGATCTTTACCTATGCCGGCAACGGCGGGCCGGGTGAGGATGTGGTGCAGGCCTGTTTCGATGATGAGATTTCGGCAGCCACGCAGTGTTCGACGGCAAGTGTGAACTGGGTTTCTCCGAGCACGGATCTGGCGGTTGCGCTCGATCCCGCCAGCAGCAGCGGGCCGGCCGGGACGCGGCATCGGGTCACGGCGACGGTGGTGCGGGGCAGCGATTTGACGCCGGTTGCGGATGTTCCGGTAACGTTCTCGGTGATCGACGGCCCCAATCTCGGCCAGCCGCCGGTGGTCATCACGACGTTGGCTGATGGCCGGGCGACCTTCGACTATGCCGGCTTGGGTGGCGCGGGTGAGGATCTCATCGAGGCCTGTTTCAAGACGGCGTCAATGGCGGTGAAACAGTGTGCCACTTCGACACGGACCTGGGTACTTTCGCCGGGCCGGATCGGGTTGCGGCCAAAAACGGATTCACGGCTGGTCGGAACGACGCATGTGGTGACTGCTTCGCTGAACGATACCGGACTGGAGACGCCGCTGGCGGGCGTGGTGGTCGGTTTCGAGGTGTTGTCGGGACCCAACAAGGGTGTCGCCGGGGTGTGCACGAGCCACGCTGATTGTTCGACCGACAGTAACGGTGATGTGAGTTTCCGTTATGACGGAACCGGTGGTGTGGGTGAGGACAAGATCGAGGCCTGTTTCACCGACCAGACGGGTCAGGAGCGTTGTGCCGATTCGACGGTTCAGTGGATTGAGCCGGGCAGCCCCGTGGATACCGATGGCGATGGGCTGTCCGATGCGCAGGAGGCGGAGTTGGGTACCGATCCGGGCCAGGCGGACACCGATGGCGATGGCTTGAGCGATGGCCAGGAGGCGGGTGTGAACGGAACCGGCACCGATCCGCTGGTGCGTGATACCGATGGCGATGGTCTGGATGATGGCATCGAGGTGGGTGGCAAGCCGACGCCGACCAATCCGCTGCAGGCGGATACGGATGGCGATGGCCGGCCGGATGGTGTCGAAGACGCCAATCACAATGGCCGGGTGGATTCCGGTGAGTCGGATCCGCGCACGCCTGATTCGGCGGTGCTGGGTAATGAAGGAGGCCGAAAGTTGATTACTGATGTGAAAGGTGGCGCGGGTGCGCTGGGATTGCCGATACTGAGTGGGCTGGCTGTGCTGGGGCTGTTTGGCCGTCGGCGCGGACGGGTGGCGCTGTTGTCCCTGTTGTCGCTGCTGACGCCGTTGTCGGTGTGGGCGGCAGTGGGGGATTTGTCGCTGGGACTGGGGGTCGGCGCGACGCGGCTCGATCCGCTGGAGAATGGTTCCGGTTATACGGTGACCGATCATTCGGATGCCGGCGTGAAGCTGTTTCTGGGCTATGACTTTTCGGATCTGCTGGGCGTCGAGGGCTATTTTGCACGGCTCGGTTCGGCGAAGATCGGTGGTCTGGGTACGGGCGCGATCGACTACGGTGTGTTTGGCCTCGAGGGTGTGGTGAAATCGCCGGTGTTCGGGAATGGGCTGCGCGCATTCGGCAAGTTGGGTGTGGGCAATCTGGATACCAGCAGTTCGACGGTTCCGTTCGTCGAGCGAAACAGTTCGCAGTTGACGCTCGGGGCGGGGTTGGAGAAACGTTTTGGCCGCGGTTTTTCGGTGCGCGGTGAATACAATTATTTCGATCGGGATGCGCAGATGGTTTCGGTCAGTGTGGTGAAACGGCTGAATCAGCCCGCTCCGGCGCCGGTCGTGATTCGGGAGCCGGCGCCTGCGCCAGTGGTCGTCAATGCCGGAGCCGTTACGCTGTCGGACGAGGATGCGGATGGCGTGGCCGACCGCTTCGATATCTGTCCGCATACGCCGGTGGGCATGCAGATCGACGGTTCGGGATGTCCCATCGACCGGGATGGGGATGGCGTACTGAATGCCAGTGACCAATGCCGCAATACACCGCCGGGCGTTCGTGTCGATCAGGTGGGTTGTCCGCTGGTGGATCATTTCAGTGGGGTGCTCGAAGGCGTGAATTTCTTCCTCGACTCGGATCGTCTGACGGGGGAGGCAAAGTCGATTCTGAACCGGGTGGCAGAGGATTTGCTGAATTATCCGTCTGTTCATGTGTTGATCGTTGGGCATACGGACAGTCTTGCGGACGCGGCTTACAACAAGGATTTGTCGTTACGGCGAGCCCGTTCGGTAGCCCGTTATCTGGTGAGCCGGGGTGTGCCTGCCGCGCGTATGCGCTATGCGGGTCGCGGCGAGGAGCAACCGGTGGCGAGCAATGCCAGTGAGTCGGGACGGGCGAAGAATCGGCGGGTGGAGTTGATCGCGACTGATGTCGGTGAGTGACTTAATTTCTTATGATAGCTGGATGTCTTCAATGATTCCTGGTTCATGACCTATTGGCCGATCGGTATTCGCAATCCGGGTGTATATGAAATCTCGGTGGATACCGGGAGGACGGTTTATGTCGATATCACCCTGAATTTTTACGATGAGTCGGCGCCACCGTTGGTGGCGCCATTGACGTGGACGGGTGATGACCGTTTTCGGCGTACAGTGAATGTGGCGATGCCTGTCCGGTCGATCGATCTCGTTGTGACGCCGTCGAGTCCGAGGGCGAAGCCGGTTGACTTCCGACGAGTGGGTCTGCTGACGCGGTTGCAGCTTGGCTGGCGCAAGTTGCAAGGGAATCTGGCGACACCGGGGTTGTTGCTGAAGAAGTTGGGTTATTACCTATCGGGTCAGGCCAACGTCGCTTTTTCCCGAGAGAGCGGGCATGTGGATCCGCGTGCGGCCTACCGCCATTGGCAGGCCGTCATGGAGAAGCAATCAGCGGTGGAGGCGCCGCAGCCAGGGGCGGTGCTGGCGGTCTGGTTGCCCGCGGCAGGGACGGCGTTGCTGGAAGCGTTCATCGACTGGCGGGAGGCCGGGGAAGACGGTGGCGTTGTGGCGTTGTGGGTGGTTGAGGATGCGGCATCTCCGCTGCCCTCACGGTTGCGTGTCCGGGCGGAGAGTTTGGGGGCACGTTTTTTTGCTGGTCCGCTTTCGATGGCAGATGTCGTGCAGGCTGCAGTGCGGGCTGGCGCGTTGACCATGACGTTCCTCGAGTGGCCCGGGGTGTTGGCGCAGCGTGCGGCGGGAGTGGTATCGGAGCATCTGGGGCGTGAGGAATCGTGTCTGGCCGTCTATGGGGATTCGGACCAGCTCGATAGCACGGGCGAACGAAGTTCACCTTTTTTCAAGCCGCAATGGAGCCGCGAGTATGCGCTGTCGTGGAACTATGTGGGTGGTGGTTGTTTTTTCCGTTGTTGCACGCGGCTGCAAGAGATTGCGGCAGAGACGGGCGCGGCGGATTCCCTGTCGCTGTTGTTGGCGCTGGATGACAAGGCGGGTGGCGATGTGATTCATCGTCTGCCCAGCATTCTGTTTCATGAGCGGTTGACGGCTGATGTCCGGGACCGGGAGCAGCGCGAGAAGGCTGTCATCAGGCAATGGGCAACGGCGCAGCCCGGGGTGAGCGAGGTGGAGGAGCGCGCCACGACATCGGGGGCCGTATTGCGCCGCGTTTGCTATGCGTTACCCGAAAATAGCCCCAAGGTGTCTGTCATTATTCCCAGTCGGGATAATCCCGACAGGCTGGCGGCGGCACTGGCGGCGGTGCGGGCGGCAGACTATGAGCGCCTCGAGGTGATCGTCGTGGACAACGGTTCGACAGGGGTCAATGGGCAGCGGATGCGTGAGTTGGTGGCAGCGTTGCCACAGGGCCGGGTGATTCGGGATGATCGCCCGTTCAATTTTTCAGCACTGATCAATCGGGGGCGGTCGGAAGCGTCGGGTGAGGTTCTGCTGTTACTCAATGACGATGTCGCGCTGGTGGAGCCGGGCTGGCTGAGCGAAATGGTTTCCCTGGCTGTGCGGCCGGAGGTGGGATGTGTGGGTGCGTTGTTGCTCTATCCCGATGGTCGGGTGCAGCATGCCGGTGTGACGCTGGGTATCCGTGGTGGCGTCGAACACGCATTTTTGGGACGTTCTCCCGATGAGCCCGAGCGTGGGAAGCGGCTTCAGGTCCGGCGTGAAGTGTCGGCTGTCACCGGGGCTTGCCTGGCGGTGAGATGTGGTGTGTTCGATGAGGTCGGTGGGTTTGATGAGTCGCTGGCGGTGACTTTCAACGACATCGATTTCTGTTTGCGAGTAAGCAGCACGGGGCTGAAAAACCTGTTTACGCCGCATGCGCGGTTGATTCATCTGGAGTCGGCCAGCCGGGGGTTGGATATCAGTCGGAACAAAATCGAACGGGCGGCCCGTGAGCGGCAGCAGTTTTTGCAGCGTTGGCAGGGCAGTCTGGAAGACGATCCCTTCTACAGCCCGCATCTTGATCGCTATCGGGCCAGTTACACGTTTCGATTGCTGGGGTAGCTATCGGCTACTGTCACCGGTTCCCGGCCATGCGTCGGCTTCCTTTGTGATCTGAATCGCATTTCTGCTGTTGTCGGGTTGATGCAGCTCATGTTTTTTCGTCCCGGCAAAACTTTTCGGAATGGGGCTGGGCCATACTGTCGACGGATAAGAAAAGGCGATAAGCGGTATCTGAATCGCCCTTTAAAGACAACAAGTGAAATGACAAAACGGGCTGACCACAGCGGTCAACTATTCGAATCCTGACAGGGGAGCAAGCTCATGTATTACCGGTTTTCATTGAAAAGTGCATTCAGCCGTGTCGCAGTTCTTTTGGGGCTGGTGTCCTGTCTGGCGTGGAGTGGGACATTGCTTGCCGAACCCGTCGATCTTGAGCTGGTGCTGATGGTCGATGTTTCCGGGAGTATCAGTGATGCGGATTTCAACACGGAAAAGAATGCCTATGCCGCTGCCTTCCGGAATTCGCGGGTGATTGCAGAAATCACCGACCGGTCGCATGGTGAACTGGGCAAGATTGCGGTCACGATGGTCTTCTGGTCCTCGGGGCAGGTGCTGGCACTGCCCAATCCGGAGTGGAGACTTATTGGCGACAGTTCTGGCGCCAATGCGTTTGCGGGGTTGATCGATCGAATGTCACGACCGGGGGCGGCGCAAGTCGGTAATCAGACACACATTGGCGACGCCATCAATTTTGCAAAGTCACAGTTCGCAGGCAATGGTTTCGAGGGCGCCCGCCGGGTGATCGATATTTCCGGTAATGGGGAGAACAATGGTGGTGTCGCGCCGGAGACTGCCCGCGATGCGGCGGTTGCCGATGGCATCACGATCAACGGAATCGTCATTGGTGATGCGCAGTTGCTGGCCCATTACACCAACAAGGTGATCGGTGGCGCGGGCGCCTTCGTCGAGCAGGCGGCAAATGTTGGCGCCTTTGCGAATGGACTGAAGAACAAGCTGGCCCGGGAAATCAGCTATACCACCAGTTCGATTGCACTCTCGCCACGGGTTTCGAATGGTGTCGTGGGTGACAGTCATACGGTTACGGCGCTTGTGACGAGCAGCGATGGTCAAACGGGCATCAGCGGTGTCACAGTGACGTTTTCAGTGGATTCGGGACCGAACGCCGGTGTGACCGGCAGTGGAGTGACCGACTCGAGCGGTAATGCACGTTTTACCTATTCGGGTAATGGCGGCCCCGGTACCGATACCATTCGGGCGAGTTACCAGAATCTGACGACCAATCAGGTTGTCGAAACCACGGCTACACAGCAGTGGTCAACGATAGTCTCGGTACTGGGTTTGACAACCAACCGGCCAACTCAGGTGGTGAGAACGACTCATACCGTTACCGCTACGTTGACGCAAAATGATCTGGTTACGCCACTGGTGGGCAAGCCGATCGTGTTTACGGTCAAGTCGGGCCCGAATGCCGGTATCCAGGGTGTTTGCTCCCCCAATGCCGATTGCACAACTGATACCAACGGCAGGGTCAGTTTCTCCTATCCTGGAGTAGGTGGTATCGGTACGGATGTGATCGAAGCACGATACATCGTTCCCGGCACCACTGATGTCATTCAGACTTCGGAGGCGTCCTGGATCAAC
>CAZTJP010000019.1:0-15607 GCA_964613895.1 uncultured Thiotrichales bacterium
ACCGGCATGATCGGATCGAAGGGTGTGAGTTGGCCAGTGGGCAGTTGCAGTTTTTCAGGTTGGGGTTGTGGTTCGGTGTGTCGCCTCAGTTCGAGGGTTTGTGCGTTGACGGGCAGGTTGTAGAACGCGGGGCCGTGTCGGGAGGTGAAGCCTTCGAGTTTGTCGAGCGCGTTTTCCTGTTCGAATACCTGGGTGACGATGGGCACGGCGTTGGCAGCGTTGAAGATGCCCGCGCAGCCGCAGGCGCTTTCCTTGGCGCTGTCCAGATGTGGCGCGGAGTCGGTGCCGAGAAAGAAGCGCGGATCGCCGCTGGTGGCAGCCCGGCGCAGGGCGAGGCGGTGGCTTTCACGTTTGACCACCGGCAGGCAGTAGTAATGGGGTTTGATACCGCCGACGAGCATGGCGTTGCGGTTGATGACCAGATGATGCGGGGTGATGGTCGCGGCTGTGTGGTGGTCGCAGGACTGAATATAGTCCACGCCTTCTTTGGTGGTGATGTGTTCCAGCACGATTTTCAGTTCGGGAAAATGGCGGCGCAGGGGGATGAGTATCCGTTCGATGAAGACGGCTTCGCGATCGAAGATATCGATATCGGGATCGACGACTTCACCGTGGATCAGCAGCGGCATGCCGATGGTCTGCATGGTGTCGAGCACGGGGTGGATCTTGTCGATTTGGCGCACGCCGGCAGCAGAGTTGGTGGTGGCGCCGGCCGGGTAGAGTTTGGCGGCGATGGCATCGCCATTGTCGTGGGCCGCTTGCAGATCGTCCGGCCGGGTCTGTTCGGTGAGGTAGAGGGTCATCAGCGGCTGGAAGTCGCAGTCATGTGGCAGCGCCGCGGTGATCTCCTGGCGATAGCGGATGACATCGGCGTGGCTGATGACCGGTGGCGTCAGATTGGGCATGACGATGGCGCGGGCGAAGTGCCGAGTGGTATGGGGCAGAACGGCGCGCAACAGCTCGCCCTGACGGAGATGGAGGTGCCAGTCGTCGGGTTGCGGGATACGGAGGCGGGTGGGGTGTGTCATTGCAGGGATTCGGCGCTGTGGGTGGCTGGAAAGATGCAGGATGGTGACCTGGATTGCAAGCGGAACGATGGTCAGTCTGTGGCGTTGTCGAATATGTCGCGGCTCGGTCGCGCGGTATGGGTTTCCAGATCCTTTTGCAGCGCTTTTTCTTCGGCTTCGCGCATTGCCTGACGGGCATCGAGGTACGCCTGTTCAACGGACTCATGCCGTTTTTTGCTGATTCGCCAGTGTTGCTGGCAGGTTTTCATACGGTGTTCGAGGCGGGCCAGCACGCCGTTTTGTTCTTCGATGGCGCGGGACAGTTTGAGGATGAATTCACGGTGATTGCGCAAGTCGGCAAGGGAGCCGGTTGGGTAGCGCTGTTGGTAGTCGCGCAGATACTGCTGGAGTTGTCTCTGTTGCTCGTTCGCCTGACGGTATTCGGCCAGGGCGCGGGCCAGGTCGGCGCTGCGCAGCTGTTCCTGATAGTGACTCAGATCACGGAGTCTGGCAAGGCTTTGGGGGTTTCGCATCAGTCGCTGGCGCCGCCCTGGATGAGTTGTTCCAACTCGGCGATGCTTTGTTCGAAACCGACCGAAACGGTCTGATCCTGGCGGAGAAATTCATTCAGGCGCGGATGCAGCGCAATGGCCTGATCGAGCGCAGGGTTCGAACCGGGCTGATAGATGCCGGTACTGATGAGGTCTTCATTTTGCCGGTAGAGGCTGAGTTGCTGGCGAAACTGGCGGGCCAGCGTCAGGTGATGCGGACTGGCGATGCTGTTCATCAGGCGGCTGATCGAGGCCTCCACATCGATGGCCGGGAAGCGGCCGGTTTCGGCGATCTTGCGCGACAGGACGATATGGCCGTCCAGCACCGCGCGGGCCGAATCGACCACCGGATCGTTCTGGTCGTCGCCCTCGGCCAACACGGTGTAGATGGCTGTGATCGAGCCGCTGTGCTGATCGGTGTTGCCGGCGCGCTCCACCAGTACCGGCAGCCGGGCGAACACCGATGGCGGATAGCCTTTGGTGGCCGGTGGCTCGCCGATCGCCAGCCCGATTTCACGTTGGGCCTGGGCGAAGCGCGTCAGCGAATCGATCAGCAGCAGGACGTTTTTGCCGCGATCACGAAAATACTCGGCGATGCTGGTGGCGGTCATGGCGCCGTGCAGCCGCTTGAGCGGCGGCATATCGGCGGGTACCGCGACCACCACGGCGCGCCGGCGGCCCTCGGAACCGAGCGTTTCGCGAATGAATTCGTTCACTTCACGGCCGCGTTCACCGATCAGTCCGACGACCACGATATCGGCCTGGGTATTCCGGGTCATCATGCCCAGCAGCACGCTCTTGCCGACGCCGCTGCCGGCGAACAGGCCGATGCGTTGACCGCGGCCAATGGTCAGCAGCGCATTGATGGCGCGAATGCCGACATCCAGCGGCTGGTCGATGGCACGCCGGCGGAGCGGGTTGATCGGTTCGGCCGAGAGCGGTCGTTTTTCGCTGCAGGCGAGCGCGCCGAGGTCATCCAACGGCAGGCCATTGGCATCGATGACCCGTCCCAGCAAGGCCTCGCCGACGGGGATTTGCAGTTGCTGGCCGGTGGGCGTCACCCGGCTGCCCGGAGACAGACCCCGCAGGTCGCCGGTGGGCATCAGAAAAGTCTTGTTGAGCGCAAAACCAACCACTTCGCTGTCAACCTGTTTGCCATCGGCGGTGTGGATGGTGCAGCGCGACCCCATGGCCGCCTGGCAGCCGACCGCTTCGATGGTCAGTCCGGCCATCCGGGTCAGATGACCTTCGACGATCGGCTTCGGCGCAGTCAGGCGCTGGCGCACCGATTGCAGATAATCACGCCATTGTTCAGCGGGCATTGGCAGCGGAATCCTCGGCGGTGGTTGCGGGCGATGGCACGGGGTCGTCTTGCCGGCTGCCGCCAAGCATATCGACCGCCAGCCGGTCGATCAGCGCGGAGACGCCGGCATCGATGTAAGAGGGTTCGGCAATGATCTGGCAGTCTCCTGGTCCCAGCGCCGGATCACGGATGAGGTGCCAGGCGCGTTCACTGTCATATTTTTGCAGGGTTTTCTCCACTGTGTCGGCGGCATCGGGCGACAGGCGGATATGAATCTCGTGCTCGCCCGCCGGCAGTTGCTCCAGCGCATGGCGGATCAGACCGATGATGTGCTTGGGGTCGGTGCGAATCTCGCGGCGCAGAATCTGCCGGGCGACCGCCAACGCCAGCTCGACCAGTTGTTGCTCGATCTGGGCATCGATGCGGGCCAGCGGATTGCGCAGAAAGTCGAGCGTCGCCAGCAGTTCCGCCTGCTGCGCCTGGCTTTCTGCGCGCGCCTGTTCCAGCCCGTCCTGGTAGCCCTGTTCGAACCCTTCGCGTCGCGCCTGCTCTCGTTGCCGGACAAAGTCTTCGCCAGATGAGGAACGATCGAAGGTCGTCTGCACGAATTCGGCGGCCGAGCGTGAATCGACCTGCTGGATCTGTGGCAGGCGCCAGCGTTGCGCAGTGGCGGAATGCTTGTCGTTATCCATATCGTCAGACAAACTCGTCTTCCTTGTTGCCGAGTGCGATCTGGCCCTCTTCGGCGAGACGTTGCGCCACGGCCATGATTTCCTTCTGGATCTCTTCCACTTCCCGCAGTCGGATCGGTCCCATGGATTCGAGGTCGTCGCGCATCAGTTCGGCGGCCGTGGAGGAGACATTGTTGAAGACTTTCTGGCGAATTTCGATCGACGTACCCTTGAGCGCCTTGACCAGCTTGTCCTGCGGAATTTCCCGCAACAACAGCTGCATGCCGCGATCGTCCAGCGCCAGCAGGTTCTCGAACACGAACATGCTTTCCTGGATCTGCTCGCTCATATCGTCGTTGTATTCGTTCAAAGCCTCGAAGACCCGGCTCTCGGTCTCGCTCGAGACGGTGTTCAGAATCTCGGCAGCCACCTTGATGCCGCCGATCTTGGAAATGACCACCTCGGGCTCCTTCTCGAAACGTTCGCGCAGAATCTCGTCCAGTTCCTTGAGCGCGGCCGGATGCACCGTATCCAGGTTGGCGACCCGCACCATGACATCGGTCTGGATCGTATCCGGCAACATATCCAGCACCGCGCCGGCCTTCTCGCGCGTCAGATGGGTCAGGACGATCGCGATGATCTGCGGATGCTCGTGCTGGATGACGTGGAAGATCGCCCGTGGATCCATCCACTTGAGGGATTCCAGCCCTTTGGGATCGCCGTTCATGTACACCTGCGAGAGGATGTTGTTGGCCTTTTCGCGCCCCAGCGATTTGACCAGCGCATTGCGCAGGAACTGCTCGGTGCCAAGCGACAGCGAGGATTCCTTGCCCAGTTGCTGGACGAAGCCATTGAGCACCTCGGCGATGGCATCCTGCGAGACATCCTTGAGCGAGGTCATGGCCATGCCGACGGCCTGGACTTCTTCAGGCTCCATCAGCTTGAGGATATCGGCGGCCTTTTCCTCGCCCAGCGTCATCAGCAGGATCGCGGCGCGCTTGGCACCGTCCAGCCCGTTTTCCTCCGGTTGCATGTTGACGCTCATGACCGCGCCTCCCGGCGACCCGGGGCAGCCCGGCGCGGCGTTCGTCGCCGGTCACGGTGACGGCATGCGGCTATGCGCTCAGACATTTTCTTCCACCCAGGTCTTGATGACTTTGGCCACCCGTTTCGGATCCTCATGCGCGAGTCCGCGCGCCAGGTTGAGGACATCGCCATAAGCCTGTGGCGGCGCCAGCGCCGGTGCTGAGCCGTTGGCACCGTTCGCCACGGGAGCGTTTTGACCCGCCTGGCTCAGATAGACCTGATCCGGCGCCAGTTCTCCACCGGCCGGGGCGGCCGCTTGATCTGCATCCTCGGCTGGTTTGGGGGGCTTGAGGTTCTTCATGGCCGGACGCGCCACGAAAATCACCAGCAGCAGCAAGGCCACGCCGACCAGTACCTGTTTCGCCATGCTCCAGACCCAGGGCTGCTCGTAGAAGGCTGGGCCGGGTGCAGGTTCGATTTCTTCCATCGGCTGAAAGCTCTTGTTGAACACGGCCACCCGGTCGCCGCGCGATTCGTCGTAGCCGACCGCTTCCTTGACGATATCGGTCAGGGTCTTGAGTTCCTCTTCACTCAACGGTTCGCTGACCTGTTCGCCCGCTTCGTTGGTGGTCACCTTGTTGTCCACCAGCACCGCGACGCTGAGCCGCTTCAGTTTTCCGGTGGCATGGCGCGAATGGACGATTTTCTTGTCCAGTTCATAGTTGCGTACCGATTCGGTGCTGATGTTTTGCGGCGTGTCGCCCTTGGGATCCTTTTGCGACTTTTTCTTGTCGGTGCTGCCGGCCGGCGGTGGCTGATTGGACAATGCGCCCGGAATGCCGACGGCCGCTATGGCGCCGGTGCTGCGTTGCTCCTCGGTCTGTTCGCTGCGAATCTGTCCATCACCCGGTTCATATTGCTCCTGGGTGCTTTCCTGCTGCGAAAAGTCGATATCGGCACTGACCTGGGCGCGAACCCGACCCGCTCCGACGATGGGCGTCAGCAACTGCTCGATCTTGGCGGCATAGGTCTGTTCGAGCTTGCGGTTGTATTCAAATTGCTTGGCGGCCAGGTCGATGCCGGTCTCACCATCACCGCTGGACAATAATTTGCCCCATTGATCGACCACGGTGACGTGGGAGGACTCCATGCCGGGGATACTGGAAGCGACCAGTTGCACGATGGCGGCCACCTGACCGCTCGCCAGTGCTCGGCCAGGCAGCAGTTTCACCATGACCGAAGCGCTCGGCTGGGCCCGGTCGCGGATGAACACCGATTGTTTGGGAATCGCCAGATGGATGCGGGCGGCTTCGATATTGCGCATATTGCCGATGGTGCGCGCCAGTTCGGTTTCCAGCGCGTGATGGTAGCGGGCGTTCTCGACGAACTGACTGGTGCCGAGTCCCTGATCCTGCTGCAACATTTCGATGCCGACACCGTCGCGCGCGGTGAGTCCGGCGGCCGCGAGTTTCATGCGGGCCTGCTGCAATTGGTCGGCGGGCGTGAGTACCAGCCCGGAACCGCTTTCGATTTGATAGGGAATGCCGGCGGCGCGCAGCGTTTCGGCAATCTTCTGGGTGTCGGCGCTGCTGAGCCGGTCGTAGATTGGTACATAATCCGGCCTCGAGGCCCACAGGATCAGCCCCACGCCCAGGGTGATGACACCGGCAAGCGCCAGCAGGGCGGTGATGTGGCGATAGATGACGCCGCTGGCGATCAGCTCGGAAAAGCTGGGCAGGGCGCTGGTTGCGCCGCTGGCCTGGGTCGATATCGAATTGGATTGGTTCATAGTGAAATCGGATTGTGTTGGATGGCGGTCAGTGCCGGTTTCCTGTCAGCGCAGGCATTGCCGGCTGCTTCAGATCGTCATTCGCATGATTTCCTGATAGCTGCTGATCAACTGGTTGCGCACCTGCAACAGCGCTTCGAAAGCGATTCTGGCTTTCTGTTTTTCCACCATCACCTGGGCAAGGTTGACATCGGGATCTTCCCGTTCGAACGCCCGGGCCAGATCGGCGGCTCGCTGCTGACGCCGATTGACGCTTTCCAGCGATTGCTTCAGCAGGTGGGAGAAAGCGCCGCCGGGGACTTCCTGTGGTGCCATTTCCGTGGCGCTGAGTCCGGCTTGCCGCGCCAGTGACTGAAGTTGGGCAAGCAGTTGTTGTTGGCTGATCGGTTCCATGTTCAATTCCTTTTGAAACGCTTGTCGGGATGCTGGTCAGGCGGAGGGTATCTCCAGCCCCAGTTCACGCATTTTGGCCAGTTTGTAGCGCAACGTGCGCGGGCTGATGCCCAGTTGCTCGGCGGCCTGCTTGCGGCTGCCGTTGCCGTTCTCCAGCGCCTTGAGAATGAGTTCGTACTCATGGCTCTTGAGGCTGTGGTTGAGACGGCTGCGGACACTGGCGGGTGCGGTCGTTCTGGCGCCGGATTCGAAACGCAGATCGTTGACGGTGATGCGATCACCGCTGTGCAGCACCAGCGCTCGCTGGATGACATTGCCCAGCTCGCGGACATTGCCGGGCCAGTCGTAGTCCTCCAGCCGTCGCGCGGCTTCTTCATCGAGTTCCGGCGGGGTTTCCCCGATCGGGCAGTGGGCGCGAATCATGTGTCGCGCCAGCGGTACGATATCGGCCACCCGCTCGCGCAACGGCCGCAGTTCCAGCGGAAAGACATTGAGCCGGTAGTAGAGGTCTTCCCGGAACTTGCCTTCATCGACCTGCGCCCGGAGGTTGCGGTTGGTGGTGGCCAGGACCCGCACGTCCAGCGGAATCGGCGTATGACTGCCAAGGCGCTCGACTTCCTTTTCCTGCAGCACGCGCAGTAACTTGGCTTGCAGGCCGAGATCCATCTCCGAGATTTCGTCGAGCAGCAGGGTGCCGCCCTGGGCTTGTTCGAATTTGCCGGCATTGGCCTGATAGGCGCCGGTGTAAGCGCCTTTCTCATAACCGAACAGCACCGCTTCGAGCATGTTGTCGGGGATGGCCGCGCAGTTGATGGCGACGAAGGGGTTGTCGCGGCGCGGCGAGTGCTTGTGCAGATAGCGGGCCAGCACTTCCTTGCCGGTGCCGCTCTCGCCGCTGATCAGGATGGAGACGTTCTGACGGGCGACCTTGCGGGCCAGTTGCAGCAGTTCCAGTGAATAGGGGTCGCGCGCCACCACTTCGGTTTGATCTCTCTCTTCCTTGTTGGGCGTTAGCGCCAGCCGCTCGACCAGTTGCAGCAGGTGGTCGGTGTCGATGGGTTTCACCAGGTAGTCGGCCGCGCCTTCGCGCATGGCCTTGACAGCACGCTCCACCGATCCGTAGTCGGCCACCAGGATGACCGGCAGTTCGGGGCGTTGGGCATGTACCCGCGCCATGAATTCCGCGCCAGGAATGGGCAGCATGTTCTCTTCGCAGATCACCAGGTCGATATCGCGGCTCTCGACCAGCTTCAGCGCTGTGTCGCCATCCCAGGCGCAGATCGCCGTATGGTCGAAGGCCTCCAGGGTGTTGGCAATGGCTTTGGCATACAGTTTTTCTGCGCCAACAATCAAAATGCGTCTATGCGCCATCGAATCTACTCCGTCAGATTTCAGATAGGCAGGCAGCAATTCCTGTGCCTGTTGATGTAAGCAATTGAATTTCAGTGTTTTATTTCGGGTCGTGTCCGTAACCGTCAAATTTGCGACACACTTTCTTCCCGGCCGATACGGTATTTGCGCATTTTTTCCACCAGGGTGGTGCGGCGCAGGTTGAGCAGCTTGGCCGCGGCGGCGACCACGCCGTTGGTCTGCGCCAGCGCCTCGCGGATATATTCCAGCTCGATGTGTTGCAGGTGCTCCTTGAGATCGAAATCACCGCTTGCCAGTTGGGCTGAAGGCAGGCTGATGCCGGCAGCGCTCAACGCTGTGGGTTGTGGCTTGTCGCTGGGCGGCAACCGGTGACGGGCATAGGTTGCCGGCAAGTCTTCGAGCCGCACGGTTTCGCCCGGATACAGAATCCGCAGCCTTTCGATCAGGTTCGCCAGCTCACGTACATTGCCGGGCCAGTCGTGATTCATCAGCGCATCCAGCGTTTCGGTGTCGAGCGTGAAGCTGCCCTGTTCCTTGGCCAGTCGCTGGATCATCGAGTGCGCCAGGGCGGGAATGTCTTCGCGCCGTTCGCGCAGCGGCGGCATCTCGATCGGAAAGACGTTGAGGCGGTAATACAGATCCTCGCGGAACCTGCCGTCGGCAATGGCTTGCTCCAGATTGCGGTGGGTGGCGGCAATGATACGCACATCGGCTTTCTGGGTGCGGCTGGAACCGACACGCTCGAAAACCTTTTCTTGCAGGACGCGCAGCAGCTTGACCTGCATGTTGATGTCCATATCGCCGATCTCGTCGAGGAATAGGGTGCCGCCGCGGGCCATTTCGAAACGGCCGACGCGGGCGGTGATGGCGCCGGTGAAAGCGCCTTTTTCATGGCCGAACAGCTCGCTTTCCAGCAGATCCTTGGGAATGGCGCCGCAATTCACGGGCACGAAAGGCTGGTCACCACGATCGGACATCCGATGGATGGCGCGGGCGACCAGTTCCTTGCCGGTACCGGATTCGCCGAGAATGAGCACGCTGGCTTCGGTATTGGCGACCTTTTCGATCAGTCGTTTCACCTTGCGGATGCCGAGGCTGTTGCCTTCCAGCGATTGCAGCGACTGACGGCGCCGGCGGGCGCTGGACAGTGCGTTCTTTTCGATCCGCGCGAGTACGGCGCCGAGCTGTTCGTCGGCGTCATCCAGCGGGACGGGGAAGAGCGGCGCGGCCAGGGTTTCCGTCAGATTCAGTTCAGCCTCGCTGTGAAGCGCGATCAGCGGTTTTCTGTGCAGCGGCGCCGGCAATTGCCGGTACTGCCGGCAGAGATCTTCAGCATCGTGACAGAGAATGGCCACAGCCTGGCAGTCCTGTGCCGGGGGGGTGTTTTCGATCTCCCCAACCTGTGGCTGAATCGAGTGTTTTTTCAGCAGGGTCGCGATCCGTTCGCGTGCTTCCGGCCGATTGCCGGGAATGTGTACGCTGTGCAGCGCCATGGCCAAGCTCCATTTGTTGTTGTCCGATGCGGCTTCCATGTGAAGCCGGTGGCAATAATACCCGGCGGCTGGCAGGCTTTTGCCCTTGCCGTCGGTTGCAGCCATGTTAGGGGTTTCCGGATGACCGGGGAAACGAACGGGTTAACGTTTTGTTCGCAGTCCGTCCAATATCCGCCGCCGGTTGTTCGGAAGTTGCCGAAATGTGCGACAGACGGTCGAAGGGGTTCACAGATTGCTGTGCGCCGGCAACGACAAGGGAAAAGCGTCGCCGGCAAAGGCTGTGATAAATTACCCACTCCTGGCCCGAATTTCTCACAGGATCACGACTGCGACCGCCCAATGCGGGTGAGCGCTTCGGCGGCCCGGAATGACGCGGGTGTCACATTTGTTTGTGGGCAGCCACCAAGCCCCGGGTATACTGGGTCGCATGAATGGGTGTCTCGGAGCGATTCCATGAGGGTTTTTTTTCGATGCTGGGTGGCACTGGCGATACTGGTGGCCGTGCCGTCATGCAGTGCGGATGTTCCGCCGGGGGAACTTCGTATCGGTATGAATATCAATGCGTTGCGGGATTGGGGTACCGCTTTTCCATTCGTCGATGTGTTCCATGCGTCGCGGCCACTGGACAGCGAGGAAGGTGGTGGGGTGACGCTGGACGCTCACGGCTGGATCCAACGCCTCGCGCGGGGCCGCGTGGCGGTCAGTCCGGTGTTGTTCGATATCGCGCCGGGGCGCGTCATCGCAGGCGATTATGTGGTGCGTTGGCGGGGCAAGGGCAAGCTGGCCTTCGATTGCGCCAGTTTGCGGCAGGGCGATGGCAGCCACCATCGCGCCGTGATCCATATCGACGGCAAGGATGACTGTGGTTTGTATTTGAAGGTGCTCGCGTCCGACCCGGCGGATCCTGTCCGCGATATCCGGGTGACGTTGCCGGGTGGTATTTGCCGCGGGCAGCCATTCAAGACGGTCTCTGCGGCAGATCAGTGCCCGTCGGGGCAATATCTTTCATTCGAGGCGCATGCCGATTCGATTCTGTTCAATCCGGCCTATCTGACGTATCTGCGCGATTTCCCGGTGCTGCGTTTCATGGATGCGATGGAGACCAACAGCCGCGAACATGTGCAGCGAACCTGGCGTGACCGGCCGTCGATGCAGGATGCGACCTGGCAAAAGCGTGGCTGGCCGGTGGAGGTGATGGTGGCATTGGCCAATCGTGTTGGCGCTGATCCGTGGTTCACCATGCCGCATGCGGCGGATGATGCGTATGTGCGGCAGTTTGCCCAATATGTGCGGCAGCATCTCGATGGTGATCGCAAGGTCTATATCGAGTATTCGAACGAGGTGTGGAACGGCATTTTTCCGCAACATGACTATGCGGTGGAGCAGGGCCGGAAACTGCGCCTGGATCGGGATGAGGATGTGGCGGGCTGGAAGTTCTATTCGCGCCGCAGTGTCGAGATCTTCGATATCTGGTCATCGGTTTTCGGCCAGCAGAAGGATCGGTTGGTACGGGTCATGGCGACCCAGGCGGTGAACGATTATATGACGCGGTTGCTGTTGGACTATCAGCAGGCGTGGAAGCATGTCGATGCGCTGGCGGTGGCGGCCTATTTTGGTGGTGATGCCGGTGCGGGGGATGTCGATCGGGTGCGCAAGATGTCGAAGGACCGGTTCTTCGCGTATCTGCAAAAGGTGGAGATTCCGCGTATTGCGAAGGAGTATCGGATGAATGCAGCCATCGCCCGCAAGTTCGGTTTGTCGTTGATCGCCTATGAAGGCGGTCAGCATCTGGTCGGTGTCGGGCCGGCGGTGGATGATGCCCGGCTGACGCAGCGTTTCATGGAGGCCAATCGCGATCCGCGCATGGAATCACTCTATCTGGCCATGTACCGTGCCTGGAAGCAGGCCGGCGGTGACCTGTTCATGCACTATTCGGGGCCGGGGCAGTATTCCAAATGGGGCAGTTGGGGCATCAAGGAATATCTGTTGCAGCCCGAAGCGCAGGCGCCCAAGTATCGCGCCACCCTGAAGGCGATGCGTGGATTGTGAACGCCAGCCATCACACCATCATGAGAGATCACCGCCCATGGCAACGCCCCGGGCGGTGATGGGTCGGCTCAGAAGTTGATGTCTCCGGCCTGATCGTCGCCGAAGTAGTTGCCGGATTGCTGGATGAAAGCATTTTCCGGCGCCAGCCAGATTCCGTAACCCGCACTTCCGATGATATTGCTGTGGGAGATGCTGGCCAGCGAGATGCCGGTGCGGCCGGTCAGGCTGATGGCACCTTGAAAGCCGCCGCCGGCATATTCGATCGAACAGTAGTCCAGACGGCTGGGAACGATCGTGTTGTCGCCTTCGTCGGGCGTGCCGGCAATCTCCAGACCGGCCCAGTAACCGGATTCTGCTTTCTGCCCGGTCAAGCGGATTCGTTGTTCGTCCGTTCCCTGGGCTGTCAGCACGCCGCTGTCCTCGATGATCAGGCTGGCGGCGCGGGCAAAACCCAGCACCACGCCGGGCGCGAGTGTCAACGAGGCGTGAATTCTGTGACCGCCAGCTCGCATGCCGTAGGGCACATCCAGTTGCGGCCAGTTCTGGTCGGTTTCCAATGCGCCGGGCAGAATATCGAGGTAGTCGCGCTTGTTGCCGGCAAAGTGGCTGCTGGCGGGGTCGAGTACCGGGATCAGTGTCATCGGCATGAGCCCCGCGCCCGATTCGTTCCCGGCGGTCACGATGCCGGTGAAATTGTCGATCTGCGCATCTTCGGCAAAGTGGAAGCCATAGCCGCCGCTGCCGGTGAGGTGTACATCGCTGATTTTCAGTCGTGCGCCGGAGAAGGAATTGCCGCGAACCGACAGATTGGCGCCATCCGGCCCCAGCCCGCCGTATTCGAGTTTGACGTGGCTGAGTTGATTGGCATCGTCGTCCGAGCCGAAGAAACTCAGGCCGTTCCAGTAACCCGGTTCCTTTTGTGCGGCGGTGAACGTGATCGGTTGCTCAGGCGTGCCCACCGCGATCAGCGCACCCCCTTCTTCGACTTGCATCCGGGCCCCGGCCTCGAAGATCAGCGTCGCGCCCGGTTCGATGGTCAGGCGGCCGCCGGGCTGCACGAAGATGTCGTTGGTCACCAGATAGCAGCCATTGGAGAGCGTGCGAGGCGCCGTGATGTTGTCACTCAGTTCTCCGGCGCAGGCGCTGTCCAGAATCGTCAGTGTGGCACGGTCGGTGGTGCCGATTTCGACGCCATCGGCGCTGCCGAGGTTGAGTACGATACGTTCGCGCCGCTCGAGTTCGGCATCGGCGAGAATCGGAATGTCGAAAGTCTTTTCGGCCGGGTCGCCAGGCTGCCATTGCAGCACGCCACTGGTGCGCCGGTAGTCGCTTCCCGGTGTCGCGGTATCGGGATTGGTGGAATAGCCGATACTGACAGGCGTGCTGCTGTCGCCTTTGCGGACGACGGTGATGGTGGCGGTGCCATCGGCTTCGTTGACCTGGTATTCAGCATTGCTGAATTCGACCACCGGATCGCCCGGTTGTCCTCCCGGATCCATACAGGCAGACAGCATCGTCGTGGCGGCCAGGCCGAATATTGCGGCTTTCAATTTCATGGTTATCTCCTCTTGGGATCTGGACTCTTCCTGAGTCTCTGGTTTCCGGGAGCGGCGTCCTGATGGCTCCCGGTAATTTCGTGTCAAGCTGCATTCGTCGCAAAATTATGTCAGCCGGTCTGGCCGGACTTGCAGGCAGGAATTGTTAAAACTCGATGAAAATCACAGGATTGGCGGGGTCACAGCCAAGCTTTTGTGCGTGCCGTTCCAAAAAGGGCGTAGCAGAGTGGGCCGGCTGGGGCAGGAAAAAAATCAGTCATCTTCCCGATTTTGTCCGACATGGTTCATTGATACCGTTCGCATCGATGGACCGTTCGAATTGCTACCGTTGAGCGGTGGCCAGACGCCGTTCATCTTTCAATTCGTCCTCGGGGGTAATCGGTATGAAACCTGCAACGATCTATTCTGAACTCGCCTATGATCCCTGGGCGCTGCGGCGTACTTTCCATGAAGACGGTTATTGCATCGTGCGCGGCCTGCTGGATGAAGAGACACTGGCACGAGTGCTGGATGATTTCGATCTGAGTGTGCGGCAGGTGCTCGAGGATCGGAACCTGCCGATCAATCCTGCCGGGGACAATCTGGCGCTGTGCGACAATATGAAAACCCTGCTCGAATATGACAAGGATGTCTATCTGCGCGTGTTGCGGTTGGCCAGCCGATTACAATCGGTCGTGGCGTTGACCAATGATCCGGCCATTCTCAAGGTATTGAAAATACTCGATATCGACGTGCCATCACTGACCGCTGGTGTGGCCGCTCACATCGTCTCGAACGAATTGAAGATACCGGGCGGCTACAGCGGTTGGGCGCCGCATCAGGACTGGACCGCGGGCCAGGGGAGCCTCAAGCAGGTGGTGGTCTGGGCACCGCTGATGGATGTGGGTGAAGGCTTCTATCCACTTCGACTGATTCCCGGCAGCCATCGTCGGGGTGTCTGGCGGGCCGATCGGGACAAGGTCATCAGTCGCGGGGCATTGATCGAGATCGATCCGGATCAATACGGTGACGCTCCGTGGATAGAGGCTGACATGGCACGTGGCGATGTCGCCTTCATTTCCGGATTCGTCGTGCATGCGACCGGTGAAGGTCATCGCCGGGGCGTCCGTATTGCCTGCGGCTGCCGGTTCGAGGATATTACCGAACCCAGTTACATCGAGCGGGCTTATCCCTGCGCCTTCAATGGGCAGACTGCGACACAGGAAGAGTTGCACCCCGGATTTCCTTCCAGCGATGTATTTGAAAACATGCTGGCTGAACAGAAACAGCATTTCCAGTTACTTTGAGTCTTTGTCGTTCCTCCCTTGTTGGTTGTCATCGACAGGGATTGTCCAAAACAGTTGCCACGGAAGGCCGATTTTCAGAGATGACACTTTCACTGACGGGCATTCGCGGCGCTGCCGTTTTGTTGGTGATGTTGTCACATGCCTCCGATTTGAGAGTCAATCCCTGGTCCGGCATCAATTTTCTTGGTGCTGGCCGCTATGGTGTATTTCTGTTTTTTGTATTGAGCGCATTTTTGTTGACGCGCCAGTTTTTTGATCGCTCAGTTTGGGATGGGCGACTCCATGCCTTCCTGCGCCGGTATTTTCGGCGTCGCTTCATGCGAATCTTTCCGCTTTTCTCGGTTGCGTTGCTGATTTATTTCCTGCTTCAGCATGAGGGTCATCCCATTTATCCCATCGATGGCGCAATGGTGCTCAAGTCACTTTTCTTGCTCGATGCCAAAGGGATTTTCTGGACCATTCCGGTGGAGTTCGAATATTACTTTCTGCTGCCGGTGGTAGCGTTGATTTTCGTCCGCTTCGATCGTGCGGTCATCGTGGTTGCGGGAACACTGGCGATGGTACTGCTCTGGTCCCGGTTTTTCCCGCCGGTCTATGAGCCGGATGTCTTGCCCTTCGTGCCGGTTTTTCTGCTGGGTTCGTTATCGGCCTATGTTTCGCGTGCGTTGGCGGACGCCGACAATGGCCGTGATTTCCAGTGGCTGTTCGAGGCGCTGGCATGGGGCAGTGCGTTTTGTATCATCATGCAGATCCCGTTTTTCTTTCATGCCGCGACGGGCTGGCCGGTGGGTACCACCACTTTCCATGATCATTTCCTGAGGTTCGGGTTTCTGTCGTCGGGCTGGATTCTTGGCGCGCTGCATGGCGCGGGTGGCATGCGCCGGCTGCTCGAGAGCCGGGTGCTCATTTTTTGGGGCGAGGTGAGTTTCAGCGCCTATCTTGGGCATATGGTGGTATTGAAGTCGGTCCACCATTTTCTGCCGGGGTTACCGGTGTCCTTGCAGTGGATGCTGTTCGTCGGTTTGACGGCGTTGCTGGCGTGGTTGTCGTTTCGTTTCTTCGAGTTGCCGCTGTCCCGTTGGCGCCCGTCGCTGGGCTGAGCGGCTAACCCG
>CAZTJP010000020.1:0-15380 GCA_964613895.1 uncultured Thiotrichales bacterium
GCGAAACCCATCATGTCGGCCCGCCAAGCAGCCGGTCGTTCACGGATCACCGTGAATACGTCCCTGGCCTCGCTACGTGACCCGATGAGAAATCGGGTTTCCCTGCCTGGTCGATAGCGGAGGCTTCGGTCAGTTGTTTTCGATGACGATTTTCGGGAATTTGGCCGAATAATCCTTGGCCTGAACGCCCAGGCGCGCCGCTGTTTTGCGTGCGATTTCCCGATAGATATTGGCAATCCGGCTGTCGGGGTCGGAAGCGACCGTGGGGTGACCGCTGTCGGCCTGTTCACGAATGCTGATGTCCAGTGGCAGCGATCCGAGCAGATCGACGTTGTTCTCCTCCGCCATGGCCTGGCCGCCGCCAGCACCAAAGATGTGTTCTTCGTGGCCGCATTTGGAGCAGATGTGGGTGCTCATGTTTTCGATGATACCCAATACCGATACTTCGACCTTTTCGAACATCTTCAGTCCCTTGCGCGCGTCTAGCAGGGCGATGTCCTGCGGTGTGGTGACGATGACCGCGCCGGAGACCGGAATTTTTTGCGACAACGTCAGCTGGGTGTCGCCGGTGCCTGGTGGCAGGTCGACGACCAGGTAATCCAGATCTTTCCATTGGGTGTCACGCAACAGTTGTTCCAGTGCCTGAGTGACCATCGGGCCGCGCCAGATCATTGGCGTGTCTTCTTCGATCAGGAAGCCGATCGACATGGCTTGCAGGCCGTAATTGCTCATCGGCTCCAGCGAATTGCCGTCTTGTGAGACCGGCTGGCCGTTGATGCCCAGCATGCGGGGTTGGCTGGGGCCATAGATATCGGCGTCGAGAATGCCGACGTTGGCGCCTTCGGCCGCCAGTGCCAGGGCGAGGTTGACGGAGGTGGTCGATTTGCCGACGCCGCCCTTGCCGGAAGCCACGGCGATGATGTTCTTGACGTTGGGCAGTGGTTGCAGGTTTTTCTGCACCGAATGGCTGACGATTTTCCAGGAGATATCGACTTCGACGTTGTTGACGCCATCGAGACTGGCGACCTTGTCACGGATCTGTTCGGCGAAGCTGTCCTGAAAGGTTTTGGCGGGGTAACCCAGTTCAATGGTGATTTTGACCTTGTCGCCGTCGATCTCGATATTCTTGACCTCTTTGGCCTCGACGATATTTTTATCGAGGTTGGGGTCGGTGATTTCTTTGAGTGCGGACTCGATCTGATCGCGCGTTATTTCGGTCATCGTGAATTCTCCGGTACTTGACTCTGCGGTGGCGCATTCTACACGAACGGCGCGGGGCCGATACAGTTCCGCGCGATCCATCGGGAAATCCTCGCTGGCGCTGTTTGTCCGCCGGCTCAGTGCATGCCGGCCCGTACCAGCGGGCCGAGCCCGGCTTCGGTCAGCGTTTCTTCCGCCAATGCCTGGATGTCGTCGGGATTGGTGAGTTTGCGCGCTTCGCGGAATACCCGCCGGGTCTGGTCGCGTGAAAAACTGCGAACCACCCATTTGATGCGTGGCAGGCTGGCCATCGAAACGCTCAGGCTGTCGATGCCGCAGCCCAGTAACAGCAATGCCGAAGCCGGATTGCTGGCCATTTCACCGCAGATCGAGACTGGCTTGCCAGCGCGCCCCGCGCCTTCGACGATCATTTCCAGCGCCGACAATACCGCTGGATGGTATTCGTTATACAGTTCGGCCACGCTGGCATTGTTGCGATCGACCGCCAGCAGGTATTGCACCAGATCGTTGGTACCGACGCTCAGGTAATCGACCCGCCGCGCCAGTGCTTCGGTCAGCAGCACGGCCGAGGGGACTTCGATCATGACGCCGACCTTGGGGTCGGGGGCGTGGACGCCTTCCTCCAGCAGTTCGTGCTTGGCGCGATCCAGCAGCGCCAGGGATTCTTCCAGTTCGTCCAGTGAGCTGATCATTGGAAACAGCACATGCAGGTTGGCAGTGGCGCAGTTGGCGATCAGCATGGCGCGCAACTGGGTCAGAAAGATTTCGGGGTGATCGAGGGTAATGCGGATGCCGCGATAACCGAGAAACGGGTTGTCTTCCTTGATCGGAAAATAACTCAGCGCCTTGTCGCCACCCACGTCCAGTGTGCGCAAGGTTACCGGCTGGCTTGGAAAGGCGCGCAGGATGTCGGTATAGATCTGGGTCTGCTCGGTTTCGCCAGGAAACTGGTCGCGCACCATGAACGGCACTTCGGTGCGGTACAGGCCGATGCCGTCGATCATCGCCGTCTGGTTGGAAACCAGTTCCGCCATCAGGCCGCTGTTGACCAGAATGGGCACCTTGACGCCGTCCAGGGTCAGGGCTGGCTTGGTGGCCTCGGCCATCAGGTTCTCGGTCAGCGTTTTCTCTTCACGGGCCAGACGTTCGAATTCGACCCGGATGGCATAACTCGGTTGCAGGTAGACCCGCCCCATGTAGCCATCGACGATCAGGTCTTTCTGGTCGATTTTCTTGACCGGGAAATCGCTGGCGCCCATGACGGCGGGAATGCCGAGCGCGCGCGCCAGAATCGCAACATGGGAGGAGTTGGTGCCCGTGGTGCAGACCAGGCCGGTGATATGTTCGATCGGAATCTCCGCCAGTTGCGCCGCCGAGATTTCGTGGCCGACGATGATGGTGCCCGGCGGGATTTCGCGTTGCCGGCGTTCGTCCTTGAGCAGGTAATCGAGCAGGCGCCGGCCCAGGTCGCGAATATCCGCGCCGCGTTCACGCAGATAGCTGTCCTCCATGGCCTGGAACTGGCGGGCGTGGTCGAGAATCGTGGTGCGTAGCGCGCCGGGCGCCCATTGGCCCTGGCGGATCAGGGCAATGGTGTTTTCCACCAGCGAATCGCTGCCCAGCATCAGAATGTAGGCGTCGAACAGCACCCGCTCTTCGGTTGGCAGCAGGGCGTGCATGCGCGCCTTGAGTTCGAGCATGTCGTCCCGCACCTTGTCGCAGGCGGCCTTGAAGGAAGCAATTTCCGCTTCGATCGAGGTCGCCTCCTGATCCGGCACCGATTCGAGGTCGGTGCTGGGAAAGAACACCATCGCCTTGCCAATACCAACGCCGGGTGCGCCAGGTGAGCCGTTGATGAAAATATCCTTCTGTAGCGGGCTGCGGTTCTTTTTCTGCAATTCGCCCGAGATTTCGGCACTGGTAATGGTGCTGGCCAGTTGTACCGCCAGGGTAATCAGGAACGAGACGTGCTCCTCGCTGAACTCGCGTCGCTCGGCTTGCTGAACCACCAGCACGCCGAGCGCGCGGCGATGGTGCAGCACCGGCACGCCGAGAAAGGCATGGAAACGCTCCTCGCCCGTTTCGGGAATATATTTGTAACGCGGGTGGGTCGAGGCGTCGCTCAGATTGACCGGTTCGGCACGCTCGGTGACCAGGCCGATCAGGCCTTCATCCGGATCGAGGGAAACGCGGCGAATGGCGTCGCGGTTGAGGCCTTCGGAGGCCATCAGTGTCAGCCGCTTGCTGCCCGGCAAGTTGAGATAGATGGAGCAGACATCAACCTGCAAGGCGTCTCGGACCTGGTGCACGATCATTTCCAGCACCTGATCGAGGTCTTCCAGCGCGTTGACGTCCTGAACGATCTGCCGAAGCGTGGTGAGCATCATGGCGCGTTGCTCCCCTGCAGGTTGCGGAACTCATCCATGCCGCTTCCGCTCAGGCGCGATAGACCAATGAAGGCGGTATGGGCGGTGCGCCGTTGGGAAACAGCTTGGTGGACAACTCACGCAGGGCGCGCTGGTACACATCGCGCTTGAAGAACACCACTTCTTCTGCCGGCTTCCAGTAGTCCACCCAGCGCCAGTTGTCGAACTCTGGCCGGTCGCTACGGTCGAAGCACACCTGGTCATCGGAGCAGATCATGCGCAACAGAAACCAGCGCTGCTTCTGGCCGATGCAAACCGGGTCGGAATCATAGCGGATGAGATGGCGGGGCAGTCGGTAACGCAACCAGTTGCGGGTGCTGTCGATCAGCTCGACATGCTCGGGACGCAGGCCGACTTCTTCGTACAGTTCGCGATACATGGCGGTTTCGGGGTCTTCATCCTTCTGGATGCCGCCCTGGGGAAATTGCCAGGCATCCTGACCGATTCGTTTGGCCCATAACACCTGACCCTCGGCGTTGGAGAGGATGATGCCAACATTGGGTCGATAGCCATCTAAATCAATCACTTAGGGTTGCCTGGTTGCGATTATCAATGCTGCTTATTCTTCCATAATGGCAAAAAAGGGGCAAATAACCCCCGTCACAGTTACAATTCGGGGCTTTTTCATCATCAACCGGGGTTCAAACCATGTCGAAAACGCCCATTCGGGATGTCAAGGAAGCGCCGCCCGGCCTGGCGCTTTTCGATCTCGATAACACCCTGCTCGCGGGTGACAGCGACTATGCCTGGGGACAATTTCTGGTCGAAATCGGCGTCGTCGATGCGCGCGCCTATGAAGCAGCCAACGAACGGTTCTATCGTCAATACCAGCAGGGTGAACTCGACATCCACGAGTTTGCCGCCTTTGCCTTCCGGCCGCTGGTGGACAACGAGCGCGACCAGCTTCTGCGTTGGCGTGAACGCTTCATGGAAGAAAAGATTCGCCCCATCATGCTCGACAAGGGGCGTGAGACCATCGAAGAACACCGGCAACGCGGTGATCAGATCGTCATCATCAGCGCCACCAACAGTTTCATCACCAGACCGATCGCACAGGCTTTTGGTGTCGATCACCTGCTCGCCACCGAACCGGAAGAACGCGATGGCCGCTGGACCGGCCGAATCGCCGGCATCCCCTGTTTCCAGCACGGCAAGGTCGAACGCCTGGCCGAATGGCTGCACCAGACTGGCCTCAACCTTGACAACAGTTGGTTCTACAGCGACTCGCACAACGACATCCCGCTGCTCGAACAAGTCACCCACCCCATCGCCGTCGATCCCGATGACGCACTGGCAGAAACCGCCCGCCAGCGTGGCTGGACAATCACCTCGTTTCGTCATGTTTGATCGGAGGATAATGTTCCGAACCCATGCCGCGCATGGGGCGATCGAAAATCAGCAAAATATTGAGCGAACAGCGAAAATCATTGACTCTGACCCGATTGATTCGTTCTGCTTACAATGCGGTAAGTCTCTTCATAAATCGACTTTCTGGGGCCAATTGCAACGATCTCTATCTCCTTTTCAGCCGCGACCAACCGATAAATAATTCTGAACCGCTTTACACGGACGCTCCTTAGTCCATCAAGTTCATCTTTCAGGGGTTTTCCGCAATAGGGGTCGTCAATGGCCATTTTCAGAGCGGCTTTGATTCCCGTTTTGAGTTGCGGATGGAGTCCCCGCACCAGATCCGCGATACTTTCCGGTACCCTGAGCCTGAAGTTATTTCCAGGAACCAAGAAGCTATTCCCCCAAAAGTTCTTCAAGCGTATAGAGCGCCGCCCGCCTTTTTTTTAGCTCCCGTAGTCCCTCCTTGATCTCATCAATCAGGTCAGGGTCATTGCGAATGGATATCGTCTCCCGCCAACCGTCGAATTCATCTGGACTGATAAGCACTGCAGCCGGATAACCATTTTTGGTGATCACAATCTCTTCGTCCGTGGTTCTGACATCTTCAACCAGGGAACTGAGCTTCATCTTGACCTCGGATAAGGGCATCGTTTTCATATTGCACCATATTTTGGTAGACCATAATTCAGCCTATAAAGGATGGTTGCGCCAATCGTGTTTGTCAATCAATGGGGTCAGAGTCAATTGATTCGGCGTGAACCACAATTCGTTGGATCTCGCGCAGGCGGCGCCGGCTTCCAGTAGATTGGTGGCATAGGCGTGTTGGGGCTGCGGGTCTTCGGGGTTTGTCGTTTGATCCGCGCGCGTCGCAACTGCCATACTTCCGTCATGGCGATTCAGCAGCTGCCTCCTCAACTGATCAACCAGATTGCCGCGGGCGAGGTGATCGAGCGTCCGGCGTCCATTGTCAAGGAGTTGCTGGAGAACAGTCTCGATGCCGGCGCGCAGTCGGTGGTGGTCGATCTGGAGCAGGGTGGGGTCAAGCGGGTGCGGGTGCGTGACGATGGTTGCGGCATTCCGCGCGATGAGATCGAGCTGGCGCTGGCCCGTCATGCGACCAGCAAGATCGCCAGTCTGGATGATCTCGAACATGTCGTCAGCATGGGGTTTCGGGGCGAGGCGTTGCCGAGCATTGCGTCGGTATCGCGGCTGACGCTCACTTCCCGGGTCGAAGGCGCCGATTCGGGGTGGCGTTATGCGCTGGATGGCGGCGAGCCGGACGGGCCGCTGCAACCGGGGCCGCATCCTTTGGGAACCACGATCGAGGTGCGCGATCTTTTCTACAACGTGCCGGCGCGGCGCAAGTTTCTCCGTACCGAGCGCACCGAATTCAGTCATTCGCAGCAGGTGGTCGAGCGGCTGGCGCTGAGTTTTTTCAGTGTCGGTTTCGAGTTGAATCACAATCAGCGCAATGTGTTGCGCCTGCCGCCGGCGAAAGCACAGGCGGAGATGGCGCGCCGCGTCGCCCGGGTCGTGGGCGGGCCGTTCCTCGAGCAATCGGTTTTTCTGGATGAGTCGGCGGCCGGGCTGAGGTTGTGGGGCTGGATCGGTCTGCCGACGTTTTCGCGCAGCCAGATGGATATGCAGTACAGCTATGTCAATGGCCGCTGGATTCGCGACAAAACGGTCAGTCACGCCATTCGGCTGGGTTATCAGGATGTGCTCTATCATGGCCGTCATCCGGCCTTTGTGTTGTTTCTGGAACTCGATCCGGCGCGGGTCGATGTCAATGCGCATCCCACCAAGCAGGAGGTGCGCTTCCGGGACAGCCGCCTGGTGCATGACTTTATCTACAAAACGATCAAGCGTGTTATCGCCGGCATCGGGCCATCGGATGCGGCGTTCTCCGCCGAGGGGTTGGTCGCGGGCGCTGAACGGCAGTCGCCGCCACAAAGCGCACCCTCTGCGCCGCCGCCACGGAATGAGACGCTGGACCTGGGAGAGACGGCTGGAATCGACAGCACCAGCGGGGGTTCGAGCGGCGGCCTGAGCAGCGGTGGCTCACCATCATTTCGGCCGTCCCCGCAACAGGTGGCCGAGCAGATGTCGGCCTACCAGTCGCTGGCCGAAGGCGCCCGCTCGATGCCTTCGCCGCCCGCCGTCGGTGCGCCGCTGGGGTATGCGCTGGCGCAGTTGCACGGTATCTACATTCTGGCGCAGAACGATGCCGGGCTGGTGCTGGTCGATATGCACGCCGCGCATGAGCGGATCACCTACGAGCGGCTGAAAGCGTTGCACGGCGAGCAGGGGTTGAAGAGTCAGCCATTGCTGGTGCCGCTGACGTTGCAGGTCAGTCGCCCCGAGGCCGATCTGGTGGAGTCGGCGGCGGAGGCGCTGGAGAATCTGGGGCTGATGCTGGATCGCGTCGGCCCCGAAAAGATCGTGGTGCGCGGCGTGCCGGCGTTGTTGCGAGAGGGGGATGCCGAATCGCTGGTGCGTGATGTGCTGGCCGATCTGCGCGAAAAGGGGCTCAGCACCCGCGTCGAGGAAGCGGCGCATGCGCTGTTGTCCACCATGGCTTGTCACGGCTCGGTGCGCGCCAACCGCAAGCTCACGCTGGAGGAGATGAATGCCTTGCTGCGCGACATGGAGGCCACCGAGCGCAGCGGACAATGCAATCATGGCCGCCCGACCTGGGTGCAGCTGAGCATGGCGCAGCTCGACCGGTTGTTCATGCGGGGGCAATAGCGCATGACCACTGGCGCCCAGCCGCGCAAACCGGTGCTGTGCCTGATGGGGCCGACCGCCGCTGGCAAAACAGGACTGGCGGTGGCACTGGCAGCCCGCCATCCGCTGGAGATCATCAGTGTCGATTCCGCCCAGGTCTATCGCGGCATGGATATCGGCTCGGCCAAGCCGGATGCTGCCACGCTGGCCGCTGCGCCACACCGGCTGATCGACATTCGTGATCCGGCGGAACCGTATTCGGCGGCGTTGTTCGTGGAAGATGCGCGCCGCCATATCGATGCGATTCATGCGGCTGGCAGGATTCCGTTTCTGGTCGGCGGCACCATGCTCTACTTTCGCGCCCTGCTGGAGGGCTTGTCACCGCTGCCGGCTTCCGATCCCGCGGTTCGGCAGCAGTTGCTCGAGGAGGCGCAGTCCCGTGGCTGGACGTTTTTGCACCGCCAGCTGGCCGAGGTCGATCCCGAAGCGGCGGCACGCATCCATCCCAACGATCCGCAGCGGCTCCAGCGGGCGCTGGAGGTCTACCGCCTTACGGGTCGCCCGCTGAGCGCGTTGCAGCGGGCGCAAGGCCCGGCGCTGGACGAGCATTTCGAGGTGCGCAAGGCGGCGCTGATTCCTGCCGACCGGGCGCGTCTGCATCGCCGCATTGAACGAAGGTTCAGGGAAATGGTCAATCAAGGGCTGGTGGAGGAAGTCCGCGCACTGTTCGACCGCGCCGACCTCGATGCCAGTTTGCCCGCGTTGCGTTCGGTGGGTTACCGGCAGGTGTGGAAATATCTCGCCGGTGCGTATTCGCGCGAGGAGATGATCGAGCGGGGCATCATCGCCACCCGCCAGCTGGCCAAACGGCAGTTGACCTGGTTGCGGCGCGAACGGGACGCACTGGTGCTGGACCCGTTCGAACTGGATCTCGATGCTCAGCGCAGGCGTATGGAAGAAAATATTCTCAAACTTTAAGAGTAATATGCTATATTTCCTTGACGGGACTAAAGAATTAGTTTTGGACAGAACCGGTTCAAAGGTTTTCCCGTATCCGGACAGGAAACATAATTATTACTTTTTCTATACACAGTAGGTGAGTTATGGCTAAAGGGCAGACTTTACAAGAACCCTTTCTCAACATTTTGCGCAAGGAGCGGGTGCCGGTTTCGATTTATCTCGTCAACGGCATCAAGCTGACAGGCCAGGTTGATTCTTTCGATCAGTTCGTTGTCCTGTTGCGAAACAGCGTCAATCAGATGGTTTACAAGCACGCGATCTCCACGATCGTGCCGTCCAAGCCTGTCAAGTTGCCCATGCCAGAGGATGCTGGCGAAGATTGACCTGATATGGGCCTGAGCATTCGATGCAGGCCCGGATTTCCATTTCTTTTCAAGGCGTTGGTGGCTCTGTCGGGCCACCGGCCCGGCTGCGTGCACAGGCAGGTTGCCATATGAGCATTCGATGCCGGCCCGCTGGTAGCCCGCATGTTTGAGCGGCCCGAAGGTGGGGAACGGGTACTGCTCGTTCAAATCGACTTTCATGACGGCGCGCTGTGTGATGATGTCTCCGAACTCGAAGAACTGGCGCGCTCCACTGGCGCCGAAGTGGTCGGGGTCGTCCGCGCCAGCCGCCGTGCGCCGGATGCACGATTCTTCATCGGCGCCGGCAAGGTCGATGAGATCGCCGGGCAGGTGGTCGATCGCCGGGCCGAGTTGGTGATTTTCAACCATGCGCTGTCGCCCAGCCAGGAGCGGAATCTCGAATCACGCCTGAAATGCCGGGTGCTCGATCGTACCTCGCTGATTCTCGATATCTTTGCCCGCCGGGCCCGCTCTCATGAAGGTAAGCTCCAGGTGGAGCTGGCGCAACTGCGGCATCTCTCGACGCGGTTGGTGCGCGGCTGGACTCACCTCGAGCGGCAAAAAGGTGGCATCGGTCTGCGCGGGCCGGGCGAGAAGCAGCTGGAAACGGACCGCCGCTTGCTGAATGAGCGGATCAAGACCATCCAACGCCGGCTGGAAAAGGTTTCCGCGCAGCGCAATCAGGGCCGCCAGGCGCGTCGCAAGGCGGATATTCCGACGGTGTCACTGGTTGGCTATACCAATGCCGGCAAATCCACCTTGTTCAATACGCTCAGTGGCGCCCATGTCTATGCGGCTGACCAGTTGTTCGCCACGCTCGACCCGACGCTGCGTCGAATCACGTTGGCTGGCGGGCTCGATCTGGTGCTGGCCGATACGGTCGGCTTCATCCGTCACCTGCCGCACGATCTGGTGAAAGCTTTTCGTGCCACGTTGCAGGAAACGGAAGAAGCCGATCTGTTGCTGCATGTGATCGATGCTGCCGATCCGGCGCGAGATGACAATATCGAGCAGGTCGATGCGGTGCTGGAGGAAATCGGTGCCGATCAGCGGCCGCAGATCCTGGTCTTCAACAAGATCGATCTGGCCGGATTGGCGCCCCGGGCTGTTGGTGATGAAGCGGGTGGCCCGCCACGTGTTTGGGTGTCTGCGCGAACCGGCGCGGGTCTGGATCTTCTCATCGAACAGATCCGGCAGCACTTTCTTGGCGAGACTTTACATGGGCAGGTTGAGTTGCCGATGGCGGCGGGCCGGTTGCGCGCCGAACTGTTCAGGCATGATGTGGTGATTCGCGAGCGCATCAATGCGCAGGGAAAATGGGATTTGGAAGTCGCCTTGCCGCGCGCGCTGTATCAGCAGATGAATCGGCGCTACGATGAGTTCCGGCTGCTGCCGTTGCAGGATACAGGTAAATAATCTTGTATCCCGTGGACGCTCATCCTAGAATCTCCGAGTTTGTGCCTTGCAAGAGCGGCTTGGCTGCGTTGGCCGGATGCGCAGGTGATGTATCCGTGCCAGATTTTGGCGCTCGTTCAATCAACTGGAGTTCTCATGCCTTGGAACCAACCGGGTGGCGATAACAATCAGGATCCTTGGGGCGGCGGTAACCGCAATCGTCAGGGTCCGCCTGATCTCGAGCAGATCCTGAAGAAGTTGACCGGCAAGCTGGGCGGAGTCGGCAAGGGTGGTGGTGCCGGCAGGGCCGGTTCGGCCGGGTTGCTGGGCCTGCTGGTGTTGGGGTTGATCCTCTGGGTGGCGTCCGGTTTCTATATCGTCAACGAGGGTGAACGCGCGTTGGTGCTGCGCTTCGGCAAGTTCCAGTCGACCGCCGATCCGGGCCCGCACTGGCATTTGCCCGCGCCGATCGAGAAGGTCGAGATCGTCGATATCGACCAGGTACGGAGCTATTCGCATCGCGCAACCATGCTGACCGAGGATGAGAACATCGTCGATATCGAATTGGCGGCGCAGTATCGGATCAAGGATCCGGTGCAGTTCACCTTCAAGGTTCGGGATCCCGAGCAGACCTTGCGACAGGCGGTGGAGAGCGCGTTGCGCGAGGCCGTCGGCAAGAAGAAGATGGATTTCGTGCTCAATGAGGGCCGGCCGCAGATCGCCGCCAAGACCAAGGAGTTGACGCAGAATATGCTGGATGCTTACGAGTCCGGCCTGATCGTCACCACCGTCAACCTGCAACAGTCGCAACCGCCGGAGCAGGTTCAGGATGCCTTCAACGATGCCATCAAGGCGCGTGAGGACAATGTGCGATTCGTCAACGAGGCTGAAGCCTATGCCAATGGCATCGTACCGCAGGCCCGTGGTGAGGCGGCACGGATCACGGAGCAGGCGGCGGCCTATCGTGAACAGGTCATCGCCCGTTCCGAAGGTGACGCGGCGCGTTTCGAGAGTCTGCGCACGGCGTATGACAAGGCGCCGGATGTGACCCGCAAGCGTATGTATCTCGAAACGGTCGAGTCGGTGCTGACCCAGACCAGCAAGGTGGTGGTCGATGCCAGCAAGAACAGCAGTTTGATGTATCTGCCGCTGGACAAGATGATTTCCTCGAAAGCCGCTGCCGATGCCGAGGAGCCGGATGTCGGCTTCCAGCCCGGCGGTTTCCATATCGACAGTCGTCCGGTTGCCCCGTCCAGATCGGGCGTCAGGCCGCCACGCAGCACGGTCAGGGAGAGTCGCTAAATGAGTAAACTCGTCATTGTGGCCGGTGTATTACTGGCCTTTCTGGTCGCCTCGTCGGCTTACACCATCGATGAGCGCGACAAGGCCATTCTGTTCAGTCTGGGTGAGATCAAGAATGACAAGCTGGCACCCGGCCTCCATTTCAAATGGCCGTTCATCAACAATATCCGCAAGTTCGATGGCCGGATTCTGACGCTGGATGCCCAGCCCGAGCGGTTTCTGACCATCGAGAAAAAGAACGTCACCGTGGATTTTTTCGTCAAGTGGCGGATAGACAACGTCGGGCAGTATTATCGTTCCACCCGCGGTCTGGAGCAGAACGCACAGGCGCGGTTGGCGCAGATCATCAAGGACGGGTTGCGTAACGAATTCGCCAAGCGGACCATCAAGCAGTCCGTGTCCGGTGAGCGCAGCGAGATCATGAGCTCGATCAATACCATTTCCCAGGATCTGGCGCAGCATCTGGGTATCGATGTGGTGGACGTGCGCATCAGCCGGATCGACCTGCCGGATGCTGTCAGTGAATCGGTCTACGAAAGAATGCGGGCCGAGCGCGCCCGGATCGCCAAGGAGTTGCGCGCCCAGGGCCGTGAGAAGTCCGAGAAGATTCGCGCTGCCGCCGATCGTGAACGCACGGTCATTCTGGCCAATGCCTACAAGCAGGCCCAGGAGGAGCGCGGCAAGGGCGATGGCAAGGCGGCGGAGATCTATGCCGAAGCCTATGGCAAGGATCCCGAGTTCTATGATTTCTACCGCAGCCTCGAGGCTTACCGTACGGCATTCAACAAGCAGAAAGATCTGATGGTGTTGGAGCCCAGCTCCGAGTTCTTTCGGTATTTTGTCAATCCCAAAGGAAAATAGCGGCCATGGCCTGGTCAGATCTGGGCACGGCCATGGCGCTGTTGCTGGTGATCGAGGGCCTGTTGCCATTTTTGTCGCCCCAGATGTTCAAGGACAGCATGAAGCGGATCGATGAACTTCCGGACCAGGTTCTGCGCATGATGGGGTTGGGGTCGATGCTGGTTGGCCTGGTACTGCTCTACCTGGTGCGCTGAGGGTTTCGCATGGGGCTGAATGATCGCTGGATATTGCCTGAGGGCATCGACGAAGCGCTGCCCGAACGCGCGCTGCGTCTCGAGACCCTGCGCCGGGAATTGCTCGATCTGTATGCCAGCTGGGGCTACGATCTGGTGATTCCGCCTATGATCGAATATCTTGAATCGTTGCTGATCGGCAGCGGTTCCCAGCTCGATCTGCAAACTTTCAAACTCACCGATCAGCTCTCGGGACGAACATTGGGGTTGCGTGCGGATATGACGCCACAGGTGGCGCGTATCGACGCCAACCGGCTCCAACAACCGGGTGCGACACGCTTGTGCTATATCGGCACCGTACTCAATGCCCGGTCCGACGGTCTGGGAGGCAGCCGCAGTCCGATCCAGGTCGGCGCGGAGTTGTACGGTCATGCCGGTCTGGCCAGCGATCGCGAGATTCTCAAGCTGGTCATGGAGACTTTCGCGGTTTGTGAGATTGCCGACATCCATGTGGATCTGGGGCATGCCGGCGTGTTTCGCCAGGTTTCCGCGCAGGCGGGATTGAGTCGTGAACAGGCTGAAACGTTGTTCGAGATGTTGCAGCGCAAGGCGGTGCCGGAAATCGAAACCTGGCTGGCGGCGCTGGAACTCACGCCCGAGGCGCGCAAGGCGCTGGCAGCGTTGGCGATGCTCAATGGTGGTAAGGACACGCTTGCACAGGCACGCGGGCTGTTGGCTTTCGCTGGCGCTACGGTGCGGCAACACCTCGACACGCTGGAGAATCTGGGCGACATGCTGGAGCAGGGCTACCCCGGTGTCACAGTGAATTTCGATCTTGCCGAAGTGCGGGGTTACAGCTACGAAACCGGTGTGGTGTTCGCCGCCTATGTGCCCGGAGAAGGGCGGGAAATCCTGCGTGGCGGGCGCTACGATGGCGTGGGTGAACAGTTTGGCCGGTCGCGGCCAGCGGTTGGCTTCAGTGCCGACCTGAAGCGCTTGTTACGGCTTTCGGGCAGACGGTTTTCCGAGCGTGGCGGCCTGATCTGGGCGCCAGCGGTCGAAGAAGTTGCGTTGCAGCAGGCTGTGGCGGATTTGAGAGAGAAGGGTGAGCGCGTCGTCTCGGCGCTCGACGGGCAGAGCAGTCCGGAAGAGGCGGGATGTACGCGTCGGTTGGTCAACCAGGGCGGCCAATGGGTCGTGGAGGAGATTGAATAATGGGTGGTTTTGTCGTCATTGTAGGCAGCCAGTGGGGAGACGAAGGCAAGGGTAAGGTCGTCGATCTGCTGACCGAACGAGCCTCGGCGGTAACCCGTTTCCAGGGGGGGCACAATGCTGGTCACACGCTCGTCATCGACGGCCAGACGACCGCGCTGCATCTGATTCCGTCAGGCATTCTCCGCGATGATGTCGAGTGCATGATCGGCAACGGCGTGGTGCTGGCACCGGATGCGTTGCTCAAGGAAATGGCGATGCTGGAGCAAGCGGGCGTGCCGGTGCGCGATAGGCTGATGTTGTCCTATTCCTGCCAATTGATTCTGCCTTACCATGTGGCGTTGGATCATGCGCGCGAAGTGGCGCGGGGCAAAAAGGCCATCGGCACCACCGGGCGGGGCATCGGCCCGGCCTATGAGGACAAGATTTCCCGTCGTGGCCTGCGGCTTGGCGATTTGTTCGATGAGCCGCGGTTCACCGAGAAATTGCGTGAAGTGATCGATTATCACAATTTTGCTCTGGCGCATTATTTCAAGGCCGATACCGTCGATTACCGTGAGGTGCTCGATCAGTGTCTGGCCTATGTCGCGCAGCTCGAACCGCTGGCGGGCGACGTGGCCGGCAGGCTGCACAAGCTCAAGAAAGAAGATGCCAACGTGTTGTTCGAAGGTGCGCAGGGCGCGCTGCTGGATATCGATCATGGCACCTATCCATTCGTGACTTCTTCGAGCACCACCGCCGGCGGAGCCTGTACAGGCAGTGGCGTCGGGCCGCGTGACATGGATTACATTCTCGGTATCACCAAGGCCTATACCACCCGCGTTGGCGCCGGGCCTTTCCCCACCGAGCTGTTCGACACCGTCGGTCAGCACATGGCCGAAAAGGGGCATGAATTCGGTACCACTACCGGCCGGCCACGCCGCTGTGGCTGGTTCGATGCGGTGGCGCTGCGTCGGGCGGCGGCGATCAATACGCTGTCGGCGTTGTGCATCACCAAGCTCGATGTGCTCGATGGCTTGCCAACACTGAAGATCTGTACAGGTTACCGGCTCGATGGCAAGGTGTTGGAGCATGCGCCCGAGCGGATCGAGGACTATGATCGGCTGGAGTGCGAGTACGAAGAGTTGCCGGGCTGGAATGAATCGACCGTGGGCATCACCGATTTCGATGCCCTGCCCGAGAATGCCCGGAATTATCTCAAGCGGCTGGAAGCGCTGGTGGGTACACCCATCGATATCATTTCCACCGGGCCCGACAGGGTGGAAACGATCGTGCTGCGCCATCCGTTCGACGCCTAGCCCGAATTTCTCACAGGGTACTCTGTGAGGAAATCCGGGCTAGGCTGGGTC
>CAZTJP010000021.1:0-9551 GCA_964613895.1 uncultured Thiotrichales bacterium
AGACGCCAGCATCATACCACCGTCACCCCTTTCGGGCCCGCACCGGGGTCAGGCTTGCGTTATTGCGTTTTGGTGTTCTTCCGACCGCCGCATTGGACGGCCGCAGTAGAGCGCCGGTGAGCATTTTGGGTTCGATACATCCCTGTAGGCTCGACGGCCGCAATCCCTGCGGCCCACGTCCGTGAACGACCGTTGCCCGCCGGGCTGCTCCGAGGAGAGTTCATCCGCTTCGGTATTTTTCCGTCATTCCGGCATGGATGCCGGGAACCAGTTACAGGGATGTGCAGCAATGTCGTGGTTACCTTCCGGGGTGCTGGATTCCGGCTTCGATGCCGGAATGACGCCGTTTCGCACAGGAGATCATTGAGGATGGCCGGGGGTATTGGCGGGTGGAAAGCTGGGTTGTTGAATCGGGCCGGCGTGAATTCGCCGTGGTGGTGTTTGGGCGGTGGGTGAAATTCAGTGGTAATCGGGATAGACTTCCGGCCCCTTTTTGTTGCTGTTCGATCATGACGAGTTTTGCCGCTGTTTTCCCTGGTCAGGGTTCCCAGTCGTTGGGGATGTTGTCGGGTTTGGAGGCCCCGCGGGTGCGGGAGACGTTTGAGGAGGCTTCGGATGCGTTGTCTCTGGATGTGTGGAAGTTGGTGATGGAGGGTCCGGAAGCGGCGCTCAATCAGACGGAGAATACGCAGCCGGCGATGCTGGCGGCGGGGGTGGCGGTGTGGCGCGTGTGGCGCGATGCGGGTGGCGGCGATCCGGCGCTGATGGCGGGCCACAGTCTGGGAGAGTATTCGGCGCTGGTTTGCGCCGATTCGATCGATTTCGCCGATGCGTTGCGCCTGGTGGCAGCGCGTGGCCGGTTGATGCAGGCGGCGGTGCCAGCGGGTGAGGGGGCGATGGCAGCGATCCTGGGGCTGGATGATGATACGGTCGGCTCGGTTTGTGCGGCTGCGGCCGAGGGTGAGGTGGTCGAGCCGGTCAATTTCAATTCACCGGGGCAGGTGGTGATCGCCGGGCATGCCGCGGCTGTCGAGCGGGCTTGCGCGGGGGCGAAAGCGGCGGGTGCCAAACGGGCCCTGGTGTTGCCGGTGAGTGTGCCGTCGCATTGCAGTTTGATGGTTCCGGCGGCTGAGGAGTTGGCGGCATTGCTGGCGGAGGTCGAGGTTCGGGTGCCTCGCATTCCGGTGATCCATAATGTCAGCGTCATGCCGGCCAATGATGTGGAGGGTGTTCGCCAGGCGTTGGCGAGTCAGTTGCACAGTCCGGTGCGCTGGGTGGAGACGGTGCGGTCGATGCCGCAGCAGGGTGTTTCCGCGTTGTTCGAGTTTGGGCCGGGCAAGGTGCTGGCGGGGTTGACACGGCGGATCGATCGTAGTCTGAAGGCGGTGTGTGTTCAGGATGCGGGGAGTCTGGAGCAGGCGCTCGGTTTTGGTGAAGGAGTTGAGTCATGAGTTTGAATGGTGAGCTGGCATTGGTGACGGGCGCGAGCCGGGGTATTGGCAAGGCGATTGCGAGTGAACTGGCGGCGCGGGGCGCTCGGGTGGTAGGTACGGCGACGACCGAGGCTGGCGCACAGGGTATTACCGATTATCTGGACGGGCAGGGGGTTGGCCGGGTGCTGGATGTGGGCGATCAGGCCAGTATCGATGCATTGCTGAAGGCGGTGAATGAGGCCTTTGGCGCGGTGACCGTGCTGGTCAACAATGCTGGTATCACCCGCGATAACTTGCTGATGCGGATGAAGGAGGAGGAATGGGAGGCGGTGATCAACACCAATCTGCGTTCGGTATTCCGGCTCAGCAAGGCGTGTTTGCGCGGTATGATGAAGCAGCGTCATGGTCGGATCATCAATATCGGTTCGGTGGTGGGCATGACGGGTAATCCCGGTCAGGCCAATTATGCCGCGGCCAAGGCGGGCTTGATGGGGTTCAGCAAGTCGATGGCGCGTGAGGTGGGCTCGCGCAATATCACTGTCAATGTCGTCGCCCCCGGCTTCATCGATACGGAGATGACGCAGGCATTGCCGGAGGCGCAGCGGGAGAAGTTGCAGCAGGAGATTGCGTTGGGGCGGTTGGGGGATCCGCGCGATGTGGCCCACGCGGTGGCGTTTCTGGCCTCTGCCGAAGCGGCTTATATCACCGGCGAGACACTGAATGTGAATGGCGGTATGTATATGCCGTGACGCGGCGGATCCGCCGTTATCCTGTCGATTTTGCTCCCCTGCCTTGCATTGGTAGCAACAGGCGGGGGTTTTATCTACAATACGCCCCACTTCACGGTGGCCTGTCATCCCTGGGGCGTGAACCTTGAAGATTCAAACCATCATTTACGGAAACTGAAATATGAGTAGTGTAGAAGACCGCGTTAGGAAAATTGTTGTTGAACAGTTGGGCGTCAAGGAAGAGGATGTCAAGCTCAGTTCCTCCTTCGTGGATGATCTGGGGGCGGACTCGCTCGATACTGTCGAACTCGTCATGGCTTTGGAAGAGGAATTCGAAACCGAGATTCCGGACGAAGAAGCCGAAAAGATCACTACCGTTCAACTGGCGGTCGACTATATCAACGAACACCTCAGTTGATTCCCGCGCCCGCCGGGGCGCCATTGCTGACCGGGAACCTGCCTTGTGAATAAACGTCGAGTCGTTGTGACCGGACTGGGGATCGTGTCTCCGGTCGGTTCCAGTCTGGAAACAGCCTGGGAGAATATCCTTGCCGGCAAGAGCGGGATTCGGCGTGTGGAGTCGGAAGAGGTAGCCGACTTCCCGGTTCGTATCGCCGGCACGGTCAGCGATTTCGATGTCGATGCCTATATCGCGCCCAAGGAACAGAAGAAAATGGATGTCTTCATCCATTACGGCATCGGCGCCGCGCGTGACGCGCTCGAAGATTCCGGTCTGCAGATCGATGACAGCAATGCCGAGCGAATCGGCGCCGCCATTGGCGCCGGTATCGGCGGGTTGGGCGGCATCGAACGTAATCACAAGGCCCTGCTGTCCGGCGGGCCGCGCAAGGTATCGCCTTTTTTCGTCCCGGCCAGCATCATCAATATGATCTCCGGCAACCTGTCGATCGATCTGGGCCTCAAGGGCCCGAATCTGTCGATGGTGACCGCTTGCTCCACGGGTACCCACAACATCGGTGATGCCGCCAGGCTGATTGCCTATGGTGATGCGGATGTGATGTTTGCCGGTGGCGCCGAAATGGCCTCCACACCGCTGGGGCTGGCCGGTTTTGCTGCTGCCCGCGCACTGTCGCGCCGTAACGATGATCCTGAAGCCGCCAGCCGGCCGTGGGATCGGGACCGGGACGGTTTCGTACTGGGCGATGGCGCGGGTATTCTGGTGCTGGAGGAGTTGGCGCATGCCCGTGCGCGTGGCGCGAGGATCTATTGCGAGATCGCCGGTTACGGCATGAGCGGCGATGCCTTTCATATGACCATGCCTTCCAAGGGGGGCGAAGGCGCAGCGCGCTGCATGGTCAATGCCATGAAGGATGCGGGCGTCAATCCAGAGGATATCGACTATATCAATGCGCATGGCACTTCGACGCCAGCGGGTGATGTCGCCGAAACACTGGCGATTCATTCGGCTCTGGGCGATGCTGCGCGCCAGGTGGCTGTCAGTTCCACCAAATCGATGACCGGTCATTTGCTCGGTGCGGCGGGCGGGGTCGAAGCCATCTTTTCGATTCTGGCATTGCGCGACAACGTTCTGCCGCCGACGATCAATCTGGAAAATCCCGGCGAAGGCTGCGACCTCGACTATGTACCCAATGTGGCGCGCGAGGCCAAACTGGATATCGCGATGTCGAATTCCTTCGGTTTTGGCGGCACCAACGGGACATTGATTTTCCGCAAGACCATCGACTGATCGCTCAGGCGCAGGTCGGGCTGCCATGCCTTCCGCTTCCTCTCTCGTACTGGTCAATGGCCAGCGCAGCGATTCCGTGCCGGTGTGGGACCGTGGCCTGCAATACGGCGACGGCCTGTTCGAAACCCTGCGCATCGTCAACGGCGAACCGGTTTTCTGGCTGGATCACATGCAGCGGCTGGAAGCTGGTTGTCAGCGTCTGGGCATCGACTACCCGGGTGAAGCGTTATTGCGCCGCGAACTGGGCGAGCTGGTCGGCGCGGATGGCCGCGGCGTGCTCAAGATCATCATCACCCGGGGCGTCAGCGCACGTGGTTACCGGCCAGGCCATGGCGCCGCCGGGCGGATACTTCTGTGGCAGCCGCGTGACGTTGACCTCGCAAGCGATGCCCGGCCGGGTTGGCGCGTCACCTGGTGTCGCCACCGGCTGGGTATCAACCCGGCGTTGGCGGGTATCAAGCACCTCAATCGTCTCGATCAGGTACTGGCGCGCGCGGAATGGGACGATGAGTTCGATGAGGGGTTGATGCTCGATCTGGATGGACGTCTGGTCGAAGGTACGATGAGCAATATCTTTCTGGTGATGGGGCGGACCCTTGTGACGCCAGGGCTGAATCGCTGCGGCGTTGCGGGTATCATGCGCAAGAAGATACTGGAAAGAGCCGGAACGCTGAAATTCGAGACTGAAATCCGTGATGTCGCGCCTGCCGAAGTGGCGAAGTCGGACGAATTGTTGCTGTGTAATTCAGTGATTGGTATTCGCGCCGTCGCTCGGCTGGGCGAGCAACGCTGGTCGGCGTTTCCGGTGAGCGAGGCGCTGCGAGAGGCGCTGGAGTTGTCATGATTCGCCGTCTGATTGCATTGGCCAGCCTGTTGATCCTGATTGGCGGGATCGCGGTTGGCGCTTACGCCTGGTACAACTGGAAGGCGATGCAGGCGCCGCTGACGCTGCCCCAGGCGGGGGTGACCTATCAGCTCGAGGCCGGCACGACGCTGCGAAGTTTGTCGCGTGATCTGGCGCGCCGGGGCTGGGTGGCCAATCCATGGTATGTAGAGATCTGGGGGCGCTGGGTCGAGCCAGGCGGTTCGGTTCAGGCAGGAGAATATGATCTCGAGCCCGGTATGCACATTGCGGATGTCCTGGCTCTGTTGCGCAAGGGCAAGGCTAAGCAATACCGCATCACCGTGCTGGAGGGTTCGAGGTTTCGCGATTTCGCGTTGCAGCTCGCCGATCTGGTCGACAAGGGCCAGATCCGGGCCACCGTTGGTCCGCAGGGCTATGCGGCGATGTTCCGCGAGCTGACCGGCGAGTCGCATGAGGAAGGTTGGATCTTTCCCGACACCTATCAATATTCGCGTGGTGATACCGACCGCTCATTGCTGCTGCGCGCCTATCGGCGCATGCGCTCGGTACTCGACCAGGCCTGGACGCATCGTACTGCCGGGTTGCCGTTGAAATCTGCCTATGAGGCGTTGATCCTGGCTTCCATCGTCGAAAAGGAGACCGGCGTCGCCGACGAGCGTGCTACGATCGCTGGCGTTTTCATCCGCCGGCTCAACAAGGGCATGAAATTGCAGACCGATCCCACCGTCGTCTATGGCATGGGAGAGCGCTACAAGGGCAATATCCACAAGGCAGATCTGCGCCAGGACACGCCTTACAACACGTATACCCGCAAGGGGTTGCCGCCCACGCCGATTGCTTTGCCGGGTGCCGGCTCGATCGAAGCGGCGGTCCATCCGAACGATACCGGTGCGCTGTTCTTTGTCGCGAAAGGGGGTGGACGCCATTATTTTTCAAAGACTTATCGGGAACATCGCAAGGCGGTTATCAAGTATCTCCTGGGCGGCGACAAAAAGCGCTATCGGGGGGACAGTTGAGCGCGCGAGGGCGCTTCATCAGTTTCGAAGGCGGCGAGGGCGCGGGCAAGACCACCCAGCTCGGCCGGTTGCTCGAATATCTCGCGGCACGGGATGTGCCGGTCGTCGCTACCCGCGAACCGGGCGGTACCGAGGTTGGCGAGGCCATCCGTGCGATCTTGTTGGACAAAACATTGCCCGCCATGCAGGGTGATACCGAAGCCTTGTTGATGTACGCAGCCCGGGTCGAGCATGTGGCAACCTTGATCCGCCCTGCATTGGCGGCCGGGCAATGGGTCGTTTCCGATCGCTTCGCCGATGCCAGCCATGTCTATCAGGGAGCGGGCCGGGGCCTTGGGGATGCCCGGCTGAGCGCGTTGGAGCAATGGTGTCTGGGCGATTTTCAGCCGGATCTGACCATTTTGCTGGATGTGCCGGTGGAAGTCGGTATGGAGCGGGTGCGGCAGCGGGGTGAGAAAGACCGTTTCGAGGAGGAGGATCGTGCTTTCTTCCAGCGGGTGCGCGAGGCCTACCTGGCGCGGGCGGCGCGCTATCCGGCGCGTTTCCTGGTCATCGATGCCAGCCAGGATACGGATCGTGTCAGTCGGCAGATCGAGGCGAAGGTGGCGCAGTGGCTGAGCCAGCCATGACGGGCGTGCCGGCGCCCTGGCAGCAGGCGCAGTGGAGACGCTTGCATCAGCAGCGGGATTCCGACCAGTTACCCCATGCGCTGTTGCTGACGGGGCAGGCGGGGCTGGGGCTCGATGATTTCGCCCGCCGGTTCGCGCAGTCGTTGCTCTGTTCGGCGCCCACCGTGGAGGGGCCTTGTGGTCAGTGTGCGGACTGCCGCCAGTTTGCTGCCGGCGTCCATCCCGATTATCAGTATCTGACGCTGGAGGAGAACAAAAAGCAGATCGTGGTCGATCAGGTACGGCAGCTCAATGCGTTTGCGCTGTTGACCAGCCGTGGTGATGGTCGCAAGGTGGTGGTCGTGTCGCCGGCGGATCGGATGAATGTCAATGCCGCCAACAGTTTGTTGAAGACGCTGGAGGAGCCGCCGGGCAGGGTGGTGATGATTCTGGTGGCGCATCATTTGCATTTGTTGCCGGCGACGATCAAGAGCCGTTGTCAGCAGGTGAAGTTTGCGGTGCCGGAGCGGGCCGTGGCAGCGGACTGGTTGCAACAACGGGGGCATCAGCAGCCGGAGGCGTTGTTGCAGTTGGCGCAGGGCGCGCCTTGTCTGGCCGAACGAATGGACGATGAGGCTTTGCAGGCTCGCTATGCCGCGGTGATGGAGGAGAGTCTGGCATTGATGCAGGGTGTCCGGACACCAGGTGAGTTGCGGGCAGCCTGGCAGAGCTGTGAGATCGATTGGCTGGTGAAGTGGTCTTTGTCGCTGTTGCGCGATTGTATTCGTTGCGCCAGTCGTCTGCCGGACGGGCGGTTTGAGAACCCCGGGTGGTCGAAGGCCTTGCAGGCAGCGGTCAGCCGGGTAAACTTCAGGCAGTTGTTTGTTGTGCATGATCATTTGCTGGATCTGGACAATCAGCTGGATCATCCGCTCAATAAGGATTTGTTGCTGGATGATGTCTTGTTATCTTGGCAGTCATTGTCACCAGGCGGGTAGTTGTCATGTCAACCGGTCATCCGATTCTTTCACTGTCGATCAAGGAGCGTTCCTCGCTCTATGCCGCCTATATGCCTTTCGTGAAGAATGGCGGACTCTTCATTCCGACCAGCAAGTCGTACCGCCTGGGGCAGGAAGTTTTCATGCTGCTCAATCTGATGAACGAACCAGAGCGGATTCCGGTGGCGGGCAAGGTGATCTGGATTACACCACGTGGCGCATCGGCCAGCCGGACACCGGGCATCGGCGTGCAGTTCAACGAGCTCGATGAGGGCGCCACCCGGGCAAAACTCGAAGCCTTGCTGGGCGCCACCCTCAATTCCGACAGACCAACGCACACGATGTAGCCAACCCCGGCAGCCCAGTTCGGGGTCAGGCTTGCGTTATTGCGTTTTTGGTGTTCTCCCGACCGCCGCATCCCGGCAGTCACCAGCCGTTCACGGATCGCTCAACCCAAAGTGCTCGCTCTGGGTCTCGTCGCGAGGCTGTTCAAGGCGGTGTGATGGCTGGTGTTCGCGACGGAAGGAATCTGATGTCTCCCGTGCGGTGCTTGTATTTGGAGACGGTGACCCTATTGATTGTTTCGGGCCACGATCGGTTGGTGAATGTCATTTGAATGACAGACGTACCGGGGGATGGGCTCTAGAGTTGCGGCATGAAACATGATGCTGAGTTGAATTGAAGGAGGAAAAGCGATGATTTCCAATATGTTACGTTTTCCCTTGTCGATGTTCGATGATGAGATGGATCGCTGGTTTTTCCCGGAGGCATTCGCCGCGGGGAGTGCCCGGTTGCGGGCGGGGTATCCGCCGATCAACATCGGTACGACCGACAAGGGTGTTGAGGTGTATTTGTTTGCACCTGGTATGGATCCGAAGGCGTTGGATCTGGTGATTGAGAAGAATCTGTTGAGCGTGGAGGGTGAGCGCAAGTTGCCGGAGTTGGAAGGTGACAATAACAGCGTTCGTCAGGAGCGTTTCGAGGGTCGCTTCAAGCGGGTGATCACGCTGCCGGAGGATGTCGATCCGGACAGCGCCGAGGCGTCCTACAAGGATGGTGTGCTGCATATTCGCATTGCCAAGAAGCCGGAAGCCCAGAAGCGTCAGATTCAGGTTTCAGTCAATTGAGGAGGTGTGAAGATGAATGATGTAAACAAAGAAGTTGCGACCCGGGAAGAGCAGGCCCCGGCACGGCAAGAGGCGGCTGAGGTTGTGACCCTGCGGCCGGCAACGGATATTGTGGAATCCAAGGATGGCGTCACGTTGTATATCGACATGCCGGGCGTGTCGAAGGATTCGCTGTCGGTGGATGTGGATCAGAATGTCCTGTCGGTGAAAGGCGCGATCAATTTGCATACACCGGAAGGTCTGTCGCCGACATATATGGATGTTCACTCGGGAACGTTCGAGCGGCATTTTACGCTGGGTGAGCAGCTCGATTCATCGGCCATCGAGGCGCATCTGGAGCAGGGCGTCTTGAAGCTCAGCATTCCGCGCTCGGAGAAACACAAGCCGCGCAAGATCGAGGTGAAGGTCGCCTGACCAGGAGGTGCAACATGCTGAAGATGCGTGATGTGACAGAAGGTCTGAACCGCACTTGGGATACCCTCAGTGAGGGCTGGAACCATTTGGTCAGCCGCGCTGGGCGGGCGCTGACGCCGTTCCGGCGGGATGACAAGGACAAGGCGCCCAAGGGCAGCCCTTCATGGGGGTTGCTCAGCGCCGATGTGTTCGATGATGCCGACAAGGTGGTCGTGAAGCTGGAGGCGCCCGGGTTGGAGCCGGAGGATTTCGACATCAACGTGGTCGAGAATGTGTTGATCATCAGTGGCGAGAAGCGTTTCGAGCATGAGGAGTCGAAAGGCGAGTATCGGCTGGTCGAACGTGCCTATGGCAAGTTCTCGCGTTCGATTCCGCTTGGCTACGAGGTGGATGCCGACAGCGCCCGGGCAACTTACAGGAAAGGCGTGCTGACGGTTGAGCTGGACAAGAAGCCAGATCAACGCCGCCGGCACATTGAGGTAGTATAACGGCGGTTCGACCCGATTCTCCCGGCGGTTGGCGAGCAGTTCGTCACCTAGCCCGGATTTCTCACAGGGTCGCGTAGCGAGACCGCGGCCGTGATGCTGTGAGAAATGTGGGCGAGGGGAATACGGGTTTGCGGGAAGGCGGGTGACAGCCCGCTTTCCTGTTTCG
>CAZTJP010000021.1:9651-15078 GCA_964613895.1 uncultured Thiotrichales bacterium
GCGAGGGGAATACGGGTTTGCGGGAAGGCGGGTGACAGCCCGCTTTCCTGTTTCGGCAAGGCTGAATCCCTATTCATTCAACCGGATGGCAAGGCAACGTGGAATACAAAGATTATTACAAGATCCTCGGAATACAGAAGGACGCGACGCAGGATGATATCAAGCGCGCCTATCGCAAGCTGGCGCGAAAATATCATCCGGATGTCAGCAAGGAACCGGATGCCGAGGAGCGCTTCAAAGAGGTTGGTGAAGCCTATGAAGTGTTGAAGGATCCCGAGAAGCGTGCGGCCTACGATCAGTTGGGCGCCAACTGGAAAGCAGGGCAGCAAGGGTTTCAGCCGCCACCGGACTGGGATGCCGGATTCGAGTTTCATGGGGGCGGCTACACCGGTGACGGCGCGGGTCAGGCGGATTTTTCCGATTTTTTCGAATCCCTGTTTGGGGGCGGGCGTGGTGGTTTTCGATACACCAGCAGCGGCGGTCGTGGCGCAGGTTATCAGATGCGCGGCGAGGACAGCCATGCCAGGGTGCTGATCGACCTGGAGGATGCCTACAATGGTGCAACGCGCGCCATCACCTTGCGTTCCACCGTGCTGGGCGCAGACGGGCGGCCACAAATTCAGGAAAGGACGCTGAATGTACGCATTCCCAAAGGCGTCAAGGCGGGACAGAATATCCGGCTCAAAGGGCAGGGTAGCCCCGGCATCGGTGGCGGTGAGGCGGGTGACCTGTATCTGGAGATCGAATTCAAGCCGCATCCGATCTATCGGGTGGAGGGCAAGGATGTATCGCTGGAATTGCCCGTGGCACCTTGGGAAGCGGCATTGGGCGCGCGCGTGAAGGTGCCCACGCCGTCGGGTGCAGTGGATCTCAAATTGCCGCCCGGTTCGTCCAGCGGTAAGCGCATGCGCCTGAAGGGCCGCGGCATTCCGGCGAAAACACCGGGTGATTTCTATGTCACCGTGGAAATCGTGCTGCCGGATCGCATCACGGATGAGCAGAAGGCACTGTATGAGCAGTTGCGGGATGCATCCGCCGGATTCAATCCACGAGCAAAACTGGGAGTCTGATCGATGAGTCGTGATCTCACGAATTTATTGGCAGGGGAGCTGGTCGCGAGTGATCAGTTGGTGTCGTTGGCGGAGTTGTGCACTTGTTGCGGCGGATCGGCCGAGCAGATGATTGCGTTGGTGGAGCACGGAATCATTTCGCCGGTGAGTACAGCACCGCCCAGCTCCCGTTGGCGGTTCAGCCGGGAGAGCCTGTTGCGCGCGCAAACGGCGGTACGTTTGCAGCGCGATCTGGGCGTCAATCTGGCGGGCGCGGCATTGGCGCTCGACCTGCTGGATGAGTTGAGAGCCTTGCGGCGTCTCGCGGCCGCGTTACAGCGCCGCTGATAGTCAGATCGAGTAGATCACCACCGCCAGTATCGCTACGCCAAAGGCGATATCCCACAGTCGGGACATGTCGAATTTTCCATCAGGCATTTTTTGAAACTCCTCTTTGACGGCTGTCTGTGACCAATCAGACGCCGTGTCTGTTTATTCTGTTTTGTTCACATGCATGAGCAGATCGCCCTTATTCAATCAATTTTGCGGGTACAATTCAAATAGACGTATTCATTACCCGGCGTTTGTGCAGCCCCATGGCCGAAATCTGTTTCCAGATGATCGATAGCCCCATCGGTAAGCTCAGTCTGGCCGACAACGGTATTGGCCTGGTGGCGGTGGCGTATGAACATGCCTGGCCGGCATTGGCTGCCCGACTCGGGCCGCTGAGAGAACGGTCTTCGCCGCTGATCGAGCGCTGTCAGGACTGTCTGGAGGCCTATTTTGCGGGCCGGAGAAAAACATTCGATCTGCCATTGAGCGTTTCCGGGACGGTATTTCAGAAAAAGATCTGGCGGACACTGTTGACCATTCCTTACGGCGAGACTCGCAGCTATGCCGAGCTGGCGCATCAGGCCGGTTATCCCCGTGCCTGGCGGGCAGCCGGCTCCGCCAACGCGGTCAACCCGATCAGTATCATCGTGCCTTGTCACCGGGTGATTGCCAGTGATGGCTCGCTGGCAGGCTATGGCGGCGGGCAGGCCGCCAAACGCTGGCTATTGCAGCGGGAAGGTGCAATTTGAGCGGGTGTGACTTGATTGCCTCTCTGAGAACGGCCTCGGCCTATCCGCATTCGGTGATGCAGATCGAGGTGATCGAAACGCATATCTCCTGGATCGTGCTGACCGGCGAGCATGTCTACAAGATCAAGAAGCCCGTCAACTTCGGCTTTCTCGATTTTTCCACGTTGGCACGGCGCAAGCATTATTGCGAGGAAGAATTGCGGCTCAACCGGCGTTTTGCGCCTGCGCTGTATCTCGATGTGGTTGCAATTACCGGCGAGCCGCCTCGAATCCAGGTGGGCGGCGAGGGGAAAGCGATCGAATACGCTGTACACATGCGTCAGTTCCATCAGCAGGATCTGCTCGATCGTTACGCGGCCGACAGGCGTTTGGATGGCGACATCATCGATGCCATGTGTGACGTGGTCACTGACTTCCATGCTGGCGCCGACCGTTATCCACCCGATCCGTATTACGGCTCGCCAGCCTGTGTGAAGCACTGGACTGAAGATAATTTCCAGCAGATCCGGTCGGCTGTGACCGATCTCACCGTGACCGGCATACTCGACCGGCTCGAGCAGTCTTGCCGGCAGATGTTCGGGCAGATACGAACGTTGCTCGAAACCCGTCGCCGGCAAGGCCAGGTCCGCGAATGCCATGGTGATCTCCATCTCGGCAACATGGCGCTCATCGATGGCCGGGTGACGCCATTCGACTGCATCGAATTCAACCCTCAGCTGCGCTGGATCGATGTGATCAACGAGATCGCCTTCGTCGGCATGGATTTGGCGCACCGGGACTACCCGCATCTTACCTGGCGATTCTTCAATCGCTATTTCCAGACCACGGGTGATTACGAAGGCCTTGCGCTGTTGCGTTATTTCGTTATCTACCGCGCACTGGTACGCGCCAAGGTCGAAGCTCTGAGGCTCACTCAACTGGCGGATGAGGCGCAACCATCCGGCCCGGGGTGGCAGCGCATGAATCACTATCTGAATCTCGCCCAGCGCTGGGCCGGGCGCCATGAGCCGGCATTGATTCTGCTCAATGGATTGTCCGGTTCCGGGAAATCGACATTGGCGCGAGCATGGGCCGACCAACTCGGCGCTATTCGCCTGGTTTCCGACATCGAGCGCAAGCGACTGTTCGGTCTTGAAGCCGATGCCAGATCGGACTCGGGTCTGAACGACGGCATCTATAGCCGAGACGCCAGCGAGCAGACTTATGCCCGGCTGCGACAACTGGCGCAACAAGTCATTGCCGCAGGCCTGCCGGTGCTGGTCGATGCCAGTTTTCTGCGCCGCGCCGAGCGTGAATCTTTCCGGTTGCTGGCCGCAAGGTTGTCCGTACCGTTCAGAATCGTTCAGTGCCACGCGCCCGAATCGGTTCTGCGACAGCGCATCATCGCCCGGCAGGCAGCTGGAACGGATCCTTCCGAAGCGGACGTGGCTGTGCTGGAGCGCCAACTGCAGACCCATGATCCGCTGAATGATGAAGAAAAGCCGTTTGCGCGGCTGATCGACACCAGCGACGCCGCTTCGATACAGGCCGGCCTGTCGGATGAGATGAGAAACTGGCTGCTATCTCGTTAGTAATAATACAGCACAGGTCAGTCACTGCTCAGATCGCCGTGGCGGTGTGAGTCGAGTGGCCACTCTTGTACAGGCATACGTTTGGGCCAATGCGTCATACAGACTCCCCGTATACCCGTTGACATAATACGTGGCGCGTAATATTTTGTTGTCATGATACGGAGCTTCGCATGCAAGCATACCCGGGCCTTGTTCGAAGGGAGATGTCCTCGGCGGTTTCTCTCTATTCGGGCGATAGCCGAGCGGAAATTGACGATGTTGGATAACGCCGAAACGCTGGATTTTCTACGTTCACCACCCGGCAATCGGTTGGAAAAACTGACCGGAGACCGTGCAGGACAATATAGCATTCGTATTAACAAACAATACCGAGTGTGTTTTTCGTGGCGCGAAGAACCGTATGATGTCGAAATCACCGATTACCACTGAAGAGGCTGTATGATGATTCGAAATGACATGAGAGCGATTCATCCGGGGGAAATATTGCGCGAGGACTATCTTGCGCCGTTGGGCATGAGTGTCAACGCGCTGGCGATACGATTGCGTGTCCCTTCCACCCGGCTGCACGAGATTGTCAAGGAGCGACGCGCCATCACGCCGGATACAGCCATGAGACTGGCCCGGTTTTTTGGTGGCGACGCGCGTTCCTGGCTGAATCTTCAGGCTGCTTACGACCTGAAGATGGCGCAGGACAAGCAGAAAGAGATCGAGCGTGAGGTACTGCCGTTACAGGAAGCCGGTTGAATTGGCGCCACAACTGCACCCATGACCCCATTGGATGGTGAAGATATGCGGTTTGCGCGGCTGATCGACACCAGCGACGCCGCTTCGATACAGGCCGGCCTGTCGGATGAGATGAGAAACTGGCTGCTATCTCGTTAGTAATAATACAGCACAGGTCAGTCACTGCTCAGATCGCCGTGGCGGTGTGAGTCGAGTGGCCACTCTTGTACAGGCATACGTTTGGGCCAATGCGTCATACAGACTCCCCGTATACCCGTTGACATAATACGTGGCGCGTAATATTTTGTTGTCATGATACGGAGCTTCGCATGCAAGCATACCCGGGCCTTGTTCGAAGGGAGATGTCCTCGGCGGTTTCTCTCTATTCGGGCGATAGCCGAGCGGAAATTGACGATGTTGGATAACGCCGAAACGCTGGATTTTCTACGTTCACCACCCGGCAATCGGTTGGAAAAACTGACCGGAGACCGTGCAGGACAATATAGCATTCGTATTAACAAACAATACCGAGTGTGTTTTTCGTGGCGCGAAGAACCGTATGATGTCGAAATCACCGATTACCACTGAAGAGGCTGTATGATGATTCGAAATGACATGAGAGCGATTCATCCGGGGGAAATATTGCGCGAGGACTATCTTGCGCCGTTGGGCATGAGTGTCAACGCGCTGGCGATACGATTGCGTGTCCCTTCCACCCGGCTGCACGAGATTGTCAAGGAGCGACGCGCCATCACGCCGGATACAGCCATGAGACTGGCCCGGTTTTTTGGTGGCGACGCGCGTTCCTGGCTGAATCTTCAGGCTGCTTACGACCTGAAGATGGCGCAGGACAAGCAGAAAGAGATCGAGCGTGAGGTACTGCCGTTACAGGAAGCCGGTTGAATTGGCGCCACAACTGCACCCATGACCCCGTTAGTCATCACACCCCCTTGAGCGTCCTCGCTACGCGACCCTGTGAGGGACGCCGGTTCGATACGGCCG
>CAZTJP010000022.1:0-15067 GCA_964613895.1 uncultured Thiotrichales bacterium
GGAACAAATCGCTGTGATTGTATTCTAACGGGAAACGCCTGAGCGCCTGGTACAGCCAGTATATTCATGCAAGCTGGGCGAGCTTGCGGGGGTTGGGTCGTCCGATATCGGTGGCCGGCCTGTATTGTATTCATGTCGGCAGGCAAATTTGATCATCAATTATAAAGTGAAAATACCATGTATCTAGAGCATTACGGACTGAAAAAGAATCCTTTTCAAATCACCCCGGATACCGATTTTCTGTTTTTGAGTCGCAGTCATGCCCGGGCCAAGGCCTACATGTCCTATTCCATCTGGAAATGGGATGGATTTTCCGTTGTGACCGGAGCGCCGGGTACGGGAAAGACGCTGATCGTCCGAAACCTCATCGCCCGTCTTCCGGATGAAGTTACTGCGGTTTATATCAATCACACCCGCTTGCCGGTGAAGGAATTCCTGCGCAGTTTTGCAGCTTGTCTGGGTATTCAGGCCTTCTCGGCGGAAAAGGCCGAGTTGATCAGCCGTATCGGTGACTACCTGAACCGGCAGGCGGATCAGGGCAGGCAGGTGCTGGTTGTCATCGACGAGGCACATTATCTCAAACCGGCTGTCATGGAGGAGATTCGTTTCCTGTCGGCCGTCGAGCGCAAAGGCAGACCGCTGCTCAACGTCATCATGGTGGGCGATGTCGATCTGTTGGAGAAATTCGATGAGCCCCACATGGAACAACTGCGGCAACGAGTCCGGTTGTGGTACTCGATCTCGAAACTCGACAAGGAGGCGGTCAAGGAATACATCAATTACCGCCTGGCGGTATCCGGCCGGCGCAAGGAAGGTATTTTCACCGACGCTGCGATTTCACTGATCCACAGCTTTACCGACGGGACGCCGCGGCTCATCAATATTCTCTGCGATGCCGCACTGGTGGCTGCCTATGTCAATGATGAAGATGTCGTCAGTACCGCTCACGTCAGAACCGCGCTGGAAGAACTGCAATGGGACAAGTTCAATGGGAAGAATGTGCTTGCGCAAAAAATTTCCCACTCGCCTTCAGCACTGACCGATGAGCACAGTGAAAAAAAAATCCCGCCGCGTCTGAGGATCTCGAATCAGGGGCTTCTGATGGCCGAGTTCATACTCGATCGGGACAGTCTGTCGATCGGTCGGGCCGACACGAATGACATCATGTTGGATGATCCTTTTGTCTGCGATTTTCATGCAGTCATTCACAAAGTCAATGATAAATATGTCATCGAAGATCTCGACAGTCTCAACGGCACCTATGTCAATGCCCGCAAGATCAAGGCCAGAGCACTCGAGGATGGTGACATCATCGGCATATCGTCTTATCAGATCAAAGTCGATTTCAGCCATGGTGAGGATATATCCAGCAGTAAATCGCTGAAAAGCAATGGCGGGAGCGATTCCGAAGTCACGGCGCTGTTGAATCCCGGGCGGATGGCAATCTGAAATATGGCCGGCGCCGCGTTTCCGATGCAGTAGAACCAATCTGGGTAATACGGTTTTCAAATGTTTCTGTATCTTGCCATAGCGGAGTTCATTGCCTTTGTTGCTTCTGTTTTCGTCTCTGCCTATGCCCGGAATTATGTCGTTGGTGACTTGGCAGGTTGGCCGGAACTCTGGAATCTTGAGCGGATAACCGGACCTTTGTTGCCCAATGCGCTGGTTTTCGGGGGTATCATGCTGTTGACCATGGGTTCGATGGGGCTCTATGGCAGCGGCTATTTCCGGCTCGACAAGGGGGGTTACCTGCTGCGGGTTTTTTCCGCCCATATCTTTGGCACCCTGTTGTTTACTTTTCTGGTCTATGCAATTCCAGCGCTGTATCTGGGCCGTGGGTTGTTGCTGCTGTCGATTCTCATTTCCTTTCTGCTGATTCTGCTGGTAAGGCGTATTTTCCTGCTGTTCATCGATTCCGATGCGCTGCAACGGCGTGTGCTCGTCTATGGCGCGGGCGCCCGGGCCAAGAGTATCGAAGCGATGGAAAATGGTTTCGACAAGCGTGGTATTCGTTTGTGTGGCTTTATTCGCGTCAACAATGAGCCGGTTGAAGTGAGTTCGACGCATGTGGTGGACAATTTCGAGCCGATTCCCGATCTGGCCCGGCGTTTCCAGGTCGATGAGATTGTGGTGGCAGCGGATGACCGGCGGAATTCATTGCTGCTGGACGAGTTGCTGGAATGTCGTCTGGGAGGGATTGAGGTCACTGATATCGCGCAATTCTTCGAGCGTGAATCGGGTAAGTTGCGGCTCGATGTCATGTCGCCCAGCACCCTGATTTTTTCCCGTGGTTTCGATCAGAACAGGCTGGGTTCGGTGCTGGAGCGGGTCTTCGATATCGTTGGTAGTCTCGGGTTGTTGGCGATCGCTTCGCCAGTGATGTTGATCACTGCCATCGCGATCAAGCTCGAGGATGGTCTTCACGCACCGGTAATCTACCGGCAGACCCGGATTGGCAAGGAGGATCGTCCTTTCAGTGTCTTGAAGTTCCGTAGTATGCGCGAAGATGCGGAAGCACATACTGGTGCGACCTGGGCAGTCGATGGAGATGACCGCGTGACCCGCGTGGGTGCCGTCATCCGCAAGCTGCGAATCGACGAGTTGCCGCAAACGATCAATGTTCTCAAGGGAGACATGAGCTTCGTTGGCCCCCGGCCCGAGCGTCCGGAGTTTGTCAGAGAGCTGGTTCGCAAACTGCCTTATTACAGTGAGCGGCATCGGGTCAAGCCGGGCATCACCGGTTGGGCGCAATTGAATTATCCATATGGCGCTTCGGATCGCGATGCATTGGAGAAGCTTCAGTACGATATGTATTACGCCAAGAACCATTCTCTGTTGCTGGATCTGTTCATTCTTCTGCAGACGGTGGAAGTGGTCATTTTCGGCAAGGGGGCGCGCTAGTCGGCAATTCCATGAAATTGATGCGAATAATTTTTCTCGGTTTACTGATCGCACTGGCCGGATGCCGGCATGCCGACTCGGTCGATCATTTGTCACTGGCCAGGGATGCTCTGGCGCATAAGGATATCGGTGCATCCCTCGATCATCTCAAACGTTATCTCAGAAATCACCCGGGGAGCTTCGATGCCCGCCTGATGCTGGGCAGGATCTACCTCGATATGGCCAGGCCCGAGACCGCGCTGGCCGATTTCGACAAGGCGTTATCGATTCAGCCTGATAACGGCAAGGCGCTGGCTGGCAAGATCGAGGCACTGATCGCGTTGGGACGTCACGATCAGGTCGTGGCACTCCATATCGATCCCGATCGTTATGAACGGGCGCAGTGGAAAGTCCTTCGGGCATTGCAAGCACTCGCACTGTCTCGTGCGGGCATGTCTGAGGAGGCTGAAAAAGCGCTCGATGAGCTGGCCAGTCAGGGCGCGGTATCCGAATTCTACTGGCGTGCTCGTATTGATCAGGCGCTGGCAAAGGGCAATACAAGCGAGGCTGCCTCCATGTTGAAGAAGGCGCGGTCACAGTCCCCCAACAGCCATGAGCTGGAGTTGCTGGAGATTCGCCTGACGGAAGCGAATCACGGCAAGAAGAACGGTGACGGGCAGCTGGAGCGTTTGAGGGACATCGGGCGCTCGGAAGCCCGTGAGGATATCGCCCTCGAGTCCACTTATCTGTTGATCATCAACAAAGTACGCGAAGGGGCGTTGAAGGAAGCCGAGAAGAGCGCACGGACACTGCTGAAAGAGCGACCAAGGGATTTCCGGGCTCTGTATCTCGGCGGACTCGTGGCGCTCGTTTCCGGGAAATATGACGTGGCGAAAAGGCGTCTGATACGCCTTGAAAAGCGCTACCGGATTGCGCCAGCCCGGTTGCTGCTTGGAGCAGCATACATGGCGGCCGGGGAATACGAGCAGGCCCGCTTTTATCTGGCCAACTACCATGCGTCGAATACCGACGATTTGTGGGCTGCCCGCTTGTTGATTCGCACCGAGATGATTCTGGGCGACAACGAGGCGGCTCGAATGGTGTTCAATCGCATCAAGTACCCTAAGGATGATGCTGAACTGTTGATCCTGGATGCGTTCCTGGATATTCGTGAAGGGCTCAGGGCGCAGGCTGTCGGCAAGATTCAGCAGGCGGCCAAATCGATCGGAGAGGATGTTGCTGCCAGGAAGTTGCTCACCAGAGCATATCTGGAAGTGGGCGATACGGACGCTGCTGCGAAGCAGGCTAACCAACTGCTGGCCATGACGCCAGGTGACCAGGAAGCCATGGCACTCATGTTGGAGGCCAATCTGTCACGCCGGCGCTATGCGCCGTTGGAGGCTGCGCTTGCCCGATATCGGCAAGCCGGGGGTGACTCGGTCTGGGCGGATACCGTGGAAGCTGTTCTGATGGCTGAGCAAGGGCAAATTGGGAAAGCGGTCGATCACTTGACCAGGCTTGCACACAAACATCCGAAAAATGGTTTCGTGCTTGTGAATCTGGCACGTGCTGCCGAGCGGGCGGGCAGTTATCCCATTGCGGAAAAGTACTATCGGCAAGCTCTGCTGTATGGTGGCTCCCGACAAGTCGCGACTCGAGGCCTGGTCCGCATTGCCTATGCGCTCGATGATTTGGAGCGGTTGGAAAAGGCACTGGAAACTGCTCGCGCATCCAATTACAAAGACGTTTTTCCCCTGTTGTATCTAGGCGCCTATCACCTGCGTCACGGAAACCTCGATCAGGTCAGGAAAATTGCCTCGGAAATCGGCCTGCTTCGGCCTGACAACCCAGCGAAATCCTTGTTGTTGGCAGGCGTGGCGCTGAGGGAAAAAGATCTCGATGCCGCCCGTCGCCTGGTATCCGCGGCGCTTCGGACACATCCGGATAATCAGGCGATGATCATGACTGCTGCTGGAATCGCGTTGCAGATGAATGATGTGGACAAAGCCGCGAGCTTGTTGGCGAGTCTGGCTGGGAGCAATGGGATGCATCGGTCGGCTATTTCCTTGAGTGACCCCCTTCTCATGAAATGGAAATCGGCCGGATTCAATGTATCGGCGTGGTTGCGCGCCGTGCTTGGCAGGACTCATGTCTACCATGATACCAACCGGGTGATGGGCACCGATCTTTCCCGTTTTCTTGGTTTGAAGAACGCTGAAGTGAAGCTTGCTTCCGGGCGAATCCGTGTCGATACCGCCAGCAACCAGGTTCAACGAAACTACTTCTACGGGCGTAAGGGGACGCTGGCGAGAATCAATCGTACGATATTTTTCAAGTACTACGCAGCCATGACCAAGGGATGGATCAGTCCCTATCAGCTTGCCCGGGGGCCTGCGGAAGGCATGATCGCGGGAGCGGATGTCTACGAAGAGAGTCGGGAATTGCAGCGCCTTCTATGGAAAGAAAAGCGCTGGAAGGTGAGACAGTATGACAAGCGTTATCTGAGAATGCCCTCGTGGATCGCGTGGCTTGGTTTGGTGATGATTGCAGTGGTCATTGGTGTGCGCTGGAAGCGAAGCAAAGCCCCGTTGGCCTGACCCAGCCAATCGGGTTGTCGCTTCATGGCGGGTTGAAATTGAACTTTTCGAGTGAAACCGGAGACTACTTGGTACGTGCCCGGATCGGGTTCGCAGTCATGTTCATTTCATTACAAACGACAGGCGCCGGCATGTTGGCGCATATGGGTACAAGAAACTCAGGGGAAAAATCATGAAAGAAAGTCTAGATCAATTATCAGAATACTTGTCGGCGCTTTATCGGCATCGTTGGCCGATGTTTCTCGCGACCCTGCTGACCTGTCTGTTGGGGTGGACAGTTGTCTTTTTGTTGCCCGACAAGTACGAAGCCACCTCGAAGTTGCTGATGTCGAATGAATCGATGATGCGACCCTTGCTGAAAGGGCTGGCGGCCGAGAGCAACCTGACCCGGGAAATGGCTTCCTTGATGCGCCGTACCCTGTTGAGCCGGCCGAACCTGGAGCGGGTGATCGATCAAACGGATCTGCATTTGATGATCGATTCCACTCACCGCAGGGAGGAGCTGATTCGTGATTTGACGACCAAGATCGAGGTCAAGGGCGATCAGCGCAGTAAGGTCTACAGCATTTCCTATATCGACAAGGATCCTGACTTGGTTACCGATGTCGTCAAGAAGCTGACAGATATCTTCATCGAGCACTCGATCGGTGCGACCCGCAAGGATACCAGTGTGACAAAGGAGTTTCTCGATCGCGAGATTGCATCCTACGAAGCGAAGCTGCGTAAGGCGGAGGCCCGGCTCAAGGAATTCAAGAAAAAGAATATCGGTTTGATGCCCAGTGAAGGGCAGAGCTACTTCACGCAGTTGAACGATAAGCTCAACAAGCTTGAACTGGCCAAACTGGAACTGGCTGAGGCCCGCAAGCGCCAGGTTGCCATTGAATCCCAGCTGGCCAAAATGCCAGCACTCGTGACGCCACAGGTCACGCGTAGCGATGATGATTCGCTGGCGCAGCAGATTGCCCAGGCTCGTTCCGAACTCGAAGATCTTCGTTCCCGTTATACCGATGAATATCCGGGCATCATTGCGGCTCAGGAGCGGCTCAATTCATTGCTGCGGCAGGAACAGGAACTTCGCCGATCCATGTTCGGCAGTTCAGCAACGCCTCCGGAGGCTTTTCCTGCCATCATCGAGTCACGTCAGAATCTGTATCTCGAATTGAGCAAGGCAAGAGGTGAAGTTGGTGCATTGACGGTGCGAGTCAATGGCCTCAAGAAACAGATCGACAACCTGAAGAAGAATGTCAATGTTATGCCGAAGGTTGAGGCGCAACTCGCCCAACTCAACCGGGACTACGACATCATCAAGCAAACTTACGAAGGCCTGGTCCAACGGCGTGAAGCGACCGCATTGTCCAATCAGGCGGAGACCAGTGCCAGTGATTTCCAGTTTCAGGTGATCGAATCGCCGGTACGGCCAACGTTGCCGGTATCGCCTGATCGTTTCAAGTTGACGCTGGCGGTGCTGCTGATTGGTATTGGAGTAGGCGTAATGGTTGCGATCATCATCGCCCAGGCGCGGGAGTATGTCAGTAACCCAGCGCAGCTCAAGAAGCTGGTCAAGTTTCCCGTCTATGGCGCGGTCACCGAGATCATCAACAACAAACAGCGGTCAAGGGAGCGGCGGGACCTGGCATTGCTCGGTGTTCTCTGGTCCTTGTTGCTGAGCGTTTTTGTTGGATTGCTGTATCTGACAATCAATAACATGAATATTTTCGATCTGCTTATGAGTCGGGGAGGGTTGGTCTGATGAGTATCTATGTCGAGTTGCTGGAGAGAGTGGAGAAGGAAGGAGAATTTTCTACATCCAAAAAGAAGAAGGTCCACGACAAGGCTTCGCATCATGTGGAGAGACAACGGACTGAAGAAGCACCCGATGCGTTGGGTTTGCATGGCAAGGCGGAAACTGGCCTGCCACATACGGAGCAGCAGTGGGATGAAATCCTTGCGGGTCGGTCAACAGTCGAACGGGATCGAAAGACCGAGAGAGAAAAATATGGTCCTCCGGAGACGGAAACGTTCGAACCGTCAATGTCCGAAGGCCCGGGTACCCAACCACGGCCATTAGACGAGCCCCGGCTCGGAGAGGCGACAGACAGTTCCAACCTGGTTGGTGATGAGGTCGATGATAAGCCCAGCCCGGCGGAGTACCTGGTTCGAAATATGGGTGATCGGGAAGGGGGCGAGCGAGTGATTCGTGGCAAGGTCAACGAATCAGAGCATTCCATACTCCCGGCACGGATACTGATTCCGCTACGCAAATTGCGGTCGATGGGTATGGTGACGCCTGACATGGAACACAAGGGTATCGTGGAAGAGTATCGCCACCTCAAGAGAATTTTACTCAGAAATATCCGGCGTGGAGGCGAGGAGATGGGCGTGGGCGTTGCGGTGACCAGCGCGTTGCCGGACGAAGGTAAAACCTTCACGGCCCTCAATCTCGCGATGAGTTTCTCGCTGGAGAAATCGCGTACCGTCTTGTTGGTCGATGCCGATCTCGAGCGGGGTGGCGCGAGCAGTTTTCTCGAGGCTCGTAACGAGAAAGGCCTCAAGGACTATCTCGAAGATCCGTCTCTGAGCGTCGATGACATCGTATATGACACGGATCTGCCCAATATCAAGGTCATTCCCGTGGGTCGCAAACAGAGTGCCACAGCAGAGCTGTTTTCCAGTGATCGCATGGAGAATCTGGTCAGAGAGGTCAGTCACAGTGACGACTATCAATTGGTAATTTTCGACTCGTCTCCGGTTCTGGTCTCTTCTGCAGCCAATATTCTTTCTGGTCTTGTCGATCAGACCTTGGTGGTGGTCAGAGCCAACCAGACGCCAGGGAACATGATTCGAGAGGTGGAAGAGACGCTGGTCGACAGCAAGCAAATCGGCTTCGTACTGAACCGCGTGCCTTACAGCGAAAAGAAACACAACATCTATTACGCCGAGAACGACGCAGCGGCCTAGAACGATGACCCTGGGATTCATCCTGTTCTATATCGTCCTGGTGCTGATTCGGCCTCAGGAGTATATCCAGAGCATGGAAGAGGCGCCGATACTGTCATCGGTATTCGTCGTCACTTTCATCATCTGGTTCCTGAGTGTGAAGAAGGAGTTTCAGGTACCTCAACCTTTGTTGATGACCTCATTCTTCGCGGTGGCCGTGATCTCCGTTGCCGCTTCCGGCTGGGTGGGAGGTTCATTCGAGGCATTCAAGGAGTTGTTGCCCGGTTGGGGGCTGTTCATCATGTTGAGCATGACGGTGGACTCCGCTCGCAAGGTCAGGGTCGTACTGGATGTGATTGCCGTGTGTGCGTTCGTGATCGCTGTACACAGCATTGAACAGAAGGTGACAGGCTACGGTTGGACCGGTTTGCCCATTCGCCCCGACGACGGACGGGTGCATTATCTGGGCATCTTCAACGATCCCAACGATCTGGGAACCTTGCTGGTTTCCACCATTCCGGTATTGATTCACTGGTTTGGGCGCGAGGTATCCGCCACGCTCAAGATCATCTATATGGTGATGATGGGCGCGTTGCTGACATCGATTTATCTGACCGATTCGCGCGGTTCGCTATTGGCTGTTGGTGTCGTGTTACTGATGGAGTTCTGGAAACGCTTTGGGGCGGTCAAGGCAGGTATCCTCGGCAGTGTATTGGCTGGCGTTGGCCTTGCCTATACCCGGCTGTCACAACTCGATGTCAATGAAGCATCGGCTGCTGGGCGACTGGATGCCTGGTATCAGGGTATTGAAATGTTCAAGGCCAACCCTCTGTTGGGGGTAGGTTTTCAGAATTTTACCGAATATCACCACCAGACGGCGCACAACTCATTTGTTCTGGTGTTGGCCGAGACCGGCGTAGTGGGTTTCTTTTTCTGGCTCTCGACCATCCTGGTAACATTTGTGATTATCGTGAATTTTCTTCGCAAGGACAGACAGGAGCTGGGTGTGCCGCCTCAGGGCAGGGCGTTCGATACATGGCAGGATTATCGCTCGATTGCCTGGACCTATCTGGTTATTCTATGTGGTTATATGACCACCATATTTTTCCTTAGCCGTAGCTATGATACCTATTTCAACATCGTATTGGGCGTGGCGGCTGGTCTTTGTCTGGCGCTGCAGAAAAACTATCAGGCACTACCGAAGTTCAGGATCGTCGATCGCATGGGAAACTGGGCGGCCTCAACGGCCGGTGGTGTCGTCGTCATCTATCTGGTTGTCAAGGTACTGCTCAAAATGCAGGCTTGAATACCCATGTCCTATAAAAAGAAGGTTCTCAATTTCACCCTGTTCTCGGGGCTGTCCACCTATCTGGAGTCCTTTGTTGGACTGGTATTGTCCGTGCTCATAGCCCGTCAGTTGGGTGCGGAAGACTTTGGGCGGTATAGCGTGCTGTTGATGATTGCGTCAATTGGCGTGGCGCTCGCCAATGGCGGCACGAAAACAACTGTCATCAAATTCATGGCCGAGGCGAGGGGGAAAGGGGAATGCGGTGTCGCCAGATCGGCATTGAGACATGTGTTGAAGGTTCAGCTGCTCTTTATTCCCGCGACGCTCGTTTTCCTGTTTGCTGGTGTCTCTGTCTATTTCAGTGCGACAGGTGAACTGGTCGAACGGTTTCTCGCCGGGTTGGTTGTGCTGGCGATTGCACCCAAGGCGCTACAACTGTTCTATGTCAGTGTGGCCAAGGGTATGGAATCGTTCAAAAATATATTCCTGATCAATGCGGTCGTGACACCGATCAACTTCCTGATGGTTGTCGTAATCGTGATCGCGGGTGGCGGCCTGGAGGCTTTCGTCATCGCCTATGTGGTGATTTCCTGTGTCTATTTTCTCGCTTCGTGGTACTGGGTGCAGAGGGATATCCGGCGTGAACAGTGCGCGCCAGCGGCGATGCCCCAAGAATTCAGGCAGCGCCTGAACCGTTTTCTGTTGTTGTCCACACTCAATCATGTATTGATTTTTGTGGTTGGCCGTGAAATTGAAATTCTGTTCTTGAGTGGTTTTGGCTACGTTGCTGAAGCAGGTTTCTACAAGGTCGCATTCACCCTGGCAGAGACTGCGATTACGCTGGTGCCTGGCATATTCGGTTCGGTTCTGCTGCCGGTGATGGCCAAATCACTCGGGCAGTCTGCGGACGTCCAGGCTCGGCGCTTCCGGGAGTCCGGTCGCTTCATGATGATACTGGCTGCACCAATCGTCATATTCGGGGTTGTATTCGCCAAGCCTTTGATTGGCTTTCTCTACAGCGCCGAATATTCGCCCTCGGTATCCGCATTACAGATTTTATTGCTGTTCTTTGGTTTCACCATGCTCAATCAACTTTGCGCCAGCGTATTGCTCAGTCACGACCGGCAGGGCACCGTGATGAAAGTCGTGTTGGTGACGGCGACCATGAACGTGGTGCTGGATTATCTGTTGATCCGTCACTATGCTTTGCCTGGCGCGGTGGCTGCCACGGTGATCACCAAGCTGTCCCATGCAGTCATCTATCAGCTTTTGGTCTCGCGGATACTGGATACACGGCTCGATTACGGCGATTACGTCCACACTTATTTTCTCGCTTTGACAGCGGCGCTACCGGTGTGGGTGATTTACGAAATGATTCCCCGGGTGTATGTGCTGATTCCCGGCGCACTGGTGTTTTTTGCATTGTATATCGTTTTGCTGTTGATCAGCTTCAAGGTGACACGGCTGGAGCTCGAGATTATTCGCTCCGCGCTTTCACGCTATGTATGGATGAACCGCTTTTTTCAGTCACGTTTCTACGCATGGCTGGATCAGCGTTATTTGCGTCATGAAGAGGCGCTGGGGTGAATATGAAAAAACATTGGCTCTTGGTAGCAGTGCTTGCGAGTGCTGTGACCGCCCACGCCGGGCTTGGACGACTGGTCGATATGGGGCGCACGCTTGTCAGCAAAATGGCTCATGCGGCTCAAGGCGCGCCGGAGCGTGCTTATGAACCGGCACATTATGATATCGATGAGTTGTCGTGGAATGGACAGCCCATTCATTTGACGATTGATGAGATCTCGCCACAATTGGGGGCCAGTGCGCATGTCGATCAATTGGAATGGCGGGTTGATAAACCCGCCTATGGCGCAGCATTGCAGCCTGGTCATCTCGTAGGCAGAGGTCGTTCGGTGGATTTCAAGCCGGTGCATGCCGGTTTGTGGACCTTGAGCCTCAGTCTCGAGGGTCAACGGATCCAACAACAGGTTCGTCTGCGTCTGTACCGTCTTCAGGCCCAACATCCGCGTATCTTTCTCAACTCCGAGCGGTTGAAGCGGCTGCGAAAGAAAATAGCCGCCGATAGTGAAGACTGGAAATTGTTGAAGAAAGAGACGCGAGGAGACAGCGGCAATATGCTTTCAGAAGCCCTGTATTCGGTATTGTCGGGAGATCCTGACTCCTGTCAGGAAGCCATTCGGGTCGCACACAAGAAAATGCAGGATAAACACCTGGGAAATTCGCGTGGCGGTGATGTGGCCGTGGTCTATGACTGGTGTTACCCGATGATGTCTCCATCGCAGCGGCAATGGTTCATCGATACGCTCAACCGTTGGGCCGACCGTTACATGTCCCGACTCAAAGCGGGAGAGTGGCCGGATCGTACCGGACTAGGCAATTACTGGCCGCGTTTCAGTTATTCGTTTGCTGTCATCGGACTGGCTACCTGGGGTGATAATCCGCGTGCCATGGAGTGGATCAATTACTTTCGTGATGGCCGTTGGCCGATCGAAAAGGGTTTTCTCGACCTCATTGCAGAAGGCGGAGGCTGGCCGGAAGGAATCGTCTATGACGGTATTGCCAATTTCAGTCGGATGCGGGCCGTGGACGCGTGGCGAATCGCCACGGGTGAAGACTTGTTCGAATCCAGCAAATGGTTCAAGGAACGTTTTGGCACATTGTTGCTGCAACACCGTCCCGGCAGTATCGAGAGTTACGATACAGTGTTCCATCCCTACGCATCGAATGGCGATTACGAGCGAAACCGGGATACGATGGACAGTTACTGGCGTATCGCGGCCTTGATCCTGGTCGATCGTTATCCCCGGAAACCCTTGTCGCAGCAGTTGCGTGCCTATTTGTCGGCGCCTCCGACGGCGCGTTCGAATCCATTCATTCAGTACGCCGAACTGATCTGGTTCGATCCTGACGGGCCGGCTGCTCCCCCAACCTTGACAGCCCATTTTGACAAGTCGTTGGGAAAGGTCGCAATGCGCAGTGGATGGCCGGATGGTGCTCGTGACCTGGATAAAAACGTCACCCTGGTCAATTTTCAATGTGGCGATTTCTATAGTTATCACCAGCACCTCGATCAGAATTCTTTTCTGCTCTACCGTAATGCACCGCTATTGCTCGATAGTGGTATCTATAGCGGCAATGGAACCTCGACCCATGATTCCAACTACTATATTCGGACCATCGCTCACAATTCGCTGCTGGTTTATAACCCGGACGAAGATTTCACGCATGTCCGATACAACGCCTATTCCAACGATGGAGGGCAACGTGCAGTCTATCCGGCAACCCGGGCACCGCTTTCGGTAGCACAGTATCTGAAAGATCGTAAGTATTACGATGTCTGCGACATCCTCCACTACAGTGATCAGCCTGCATTTACCTACGTGTCGGGGGATGCGACAAAAGCATACAACAGCGTGCGTTACGCCCAGTCACAAGATACCGATTTGAAACAGAATGTTCCCAAGCTCAAGCACTTCATCAGGGAGCTTGTGTATTTGCGCCCCACCGAAGACAACAAACAGGATTACGTCGTGCTCTATGATCGGGTGGCCGTTACCCGGCCAGCGTTCAGTGGCGAGAATACCAAGCTGTTGTTCCACCTTCAGAACCGTCCCAAAATCGATGGCAGTGGCGAGCAGTTGTCTCCGGGAGAAACCTTGTATCGCAATGCCACACGGGCCGAGGCGGTCAATGGCGATGGAAAGTTATTGCTGTTTTCGGTACTTCCCAAAGCTCACAACCTGCGCCTGGTTGGAGGGCGTGGAAAGAAAGCGTACTGGGTATTTGGCAAAAACTATAACTGGCATTGGAAAAGTGACCAGTCGCTTGAAACCGGTATACAGTCGAATTTTGAGAAAACGCCATATGGTCTGTGGCGCATCGAGCTCGAGCCAGCGGATCAGCAACTTGCGCACAACTTTCTGACCGTGCTGCTGCCCAGTCAGGTGGGGAATGACATCCAAGCGAAGATCGAAGCCGTGGAAGCAGGTACCTTCGAAGGTGTCCGTATCGGTGAAGGAACGCCCAGCCGAGTGTTGCTTTTTGCAAAATCAGCGGAAAGTGACCACCAGCCAGTTGAGCAGATTTCATATCTGGGTGGTGAGGAATCGCAGCTGTACGTTTTCAATCTGAAACCCGGCGCTCATTATACCCGGTTGGCTGGCAGTCATCCCGGAAAAATCACACTCAAAGCCTCCGCGGAAGGTGAGTGGGTGGTTGATACACAAGGTGTCCTGGTGGTTCCCGTTGACCATTTCGCAGCCCGGAGATGAGGGGTTTCAGTGGGCTGCTGAGTAGATGGTCAGCCGTTTTTGAAACGCGGTTCTCAAAATTATCGCCATATAATGAACCGCGTGATCAGAAGCTCTTCTAATAGAAGAAGGAAACATCGATATCGCTCTACGTTGTGCTGGGTTTCTGTTTGATTGCAGGAGAAGGCGGTCTGGCCTGGATTTTTCACAGGGTTGTGTAACGAGGCCGCATTGTGCGGTCGCAGTTTTGATCCTGTGAGAAATGCAGGCTAGGGTAATGCACAGGGAATTACTCAACAGGGTGGACAAGTCATGGTAAAAAGTAATAATCCTAAAATATTTGGAATCGGTTTGAACAAAACGGGCACCACAACGTTGGGCGCATGTGGAAGAATCCTGGGCTTCACGACGGTGGGTTGCCGGCGAGACTTGTTCGAAGATATCGTCAAGCGCAATGATTTCACCCGTGTTCGGGCAGTAGTCGATCAATACGATTTATTCGAAGACTGGCCGTGGCCCATTATCTACCGGCAGCTCGATGAAATGTATCCTGGTAGCAAGTTTATACTGACGACACGCTCCAGTGCGGGTGTCTGGCTGAACAGCCTGAAAAACCATGCCATGAGGACGCCGCTTTTCAAGCATTGCCGCAAGCTGGCTTACGGATACAATTATCCCCACTACCGCGAACAGGAGCATCTTGCCTATTACCAACGTCACAATGATGAAGTTCGCGCCTATTTTGCTGGCAGAGAAAATGATTTCATGGAGATCTGTTGGGAGGACGGTGAAGGATGGGAACGGTTGTGTGCGTTCCTGGGAAAGCCTGTTCCGGATGTTCCGATTCCACATGCCAATAAAGGCTCAGAGGAGCAGGTGGGACGTATCACACGAGTGCTCAACGCTGTTTTGAGTAAAGTATGATTCAGCCCGTTTGAGCGAGGTTGAGTAAAACGCTCCCGTAACAACCAGCGCCAAGGCGCCGGGTGCGCTCGCCCTTGGTTTCGACAAGCCAATTTGTATTTCTCACCGGGGCACATAGCGAGGCCGCTCGAGGTGGTGTGATGACTGGCGTTCGCGACCGAGGGCCGCGC
>CAZTJP010000023.1:0-14746 GCA_964613895.1 uncultured Thiotrichales bacterium
CCTCGTTGCCCCCGCATAGTAATCGGAAAGTCAAAACAGCCCAATCGTGCGACGGATGCTGTGCGCCACGCCGACGATGGCATCGTCTCCACTGTCAGTGATCTCTCCCCGCAATGCGCCAGCCAGCTTGGTTGCTACCGACGGAGACCAGGTCGTATACAAAATACCCAACATCCGGTCACTGTGGACGGCTGCACCGGCCATCGCCAGCTTCTGACTCGCCACCGGATCCTTCCAGGGACAGACCAACACCCGAAACCCCTTGTCCACCAACCGCTGCGGCCAGGGATATTGGAACTTCCGCCCATATTCCCAAGTCGCCATGATGATGTCCTTCGGCAGCAAGTCGAGCACATTTCCCACGGGCACATCCTTGTAACGCCCCTCCAGCGTATCCGACCACATAATCATATCCTTGTGACCTTGCTCGACGAAATGCTTGTGATACGCCCGAATCTCACGCGCCAGCAACTCGGCATTCGTCATTCCCTTCGCCTTGGGGTTGTCCTTGACATTGAACCCCCACGCCTCATCCATACCGATGTGAATGACATCCGCGCCAAAGGCATCGATCAACTCATCCGCCATCGCGAACGCCACCTTGTTCACTTCGGGATTCATCGGATCCCAGAGATTCTCCTTGCCCGGCCACTGATAATCCGGAAAAGCCTTCAACAACTGGCCGTAATTCTGGTGAGTCAGAAAATTCATACCGACCCCCACCCGGATCCCGTTGCGTCGACAAATCTCTGCCATTTTGGCCGCATGCGCATGAGTGAAATTGAAACGTGGCGCACGCTTGACTTTTTCCAGGCCCGGCACCTTGGTGAACTGGAAATTGTTCCAGTGCATATCGAAAATCACCAGATTGATCCCGATCGGCGCCAGCGTCTCATCCACCAGATGCGCAAAATCCTCGATGAAATCATCCGGTGACTGTTGTCCCTCAGGGCCAAAAATAATGCCTCGCCACTTGTTGTTCTGCTTCAGTGTCTTGCCCTGCGCCACCAGCGACTCGAAACTCTGATTCTCCGCCATCGCACCGGTGACCATCGGATACAAACCGATTCCCAACACCAGCGCAATGCCCGCCAGCAAAGCCCCCCCAATGATATAAAACCGTTTCATGATACTGTCCCTCTGTTTCGTTACCCTGCATTTTGATGCCGCCCCAGCCCGGTTTTTCATTACTTACTGCTGCAGCTACCCGATACAGCGCGTGAGCGGCCTCGCTACGCGACCCTGTGAGAAATCCGGGTTAGCGGGCAATTCTCAACCCCAAGCCCGCCTCTTTGAGATACCTGCTCTCCTCTTCCAGATCCACCTTGGTCAAGGGGCGGGTCTTGAGCCATCCCGATTCGAACTTGACGCGTAACTTTCCCTTCTCAACCCAGCTGACCGTCTCGATTCGAGCCGGCTCATCGGTGCGTTCACGACACAGTATCAACGCCAGACGCAGCAATACCAACAACTTGAAAAATGACCCCAGATCACGCTTGTCCATCCCCTCGACTGGCTGAACCTTGCGCCGCTGATTGCGAATCAACTCAGCCAGAAAATGCTGCTCCCGACGAGAAAAACCAGGCAAATCCGCATGCTCGATCAAATAAGCGCCATGACGATGATAATGACTGTGCGCCACCGCCCGGCCCAATTCATGCAACTCAGCCGCCCACAACAACATCGCAATCTCGGACTGGCTCAACCCCAGCCGGTCGTCATCCAGCTCGATAATCTGCAGCAACAGGCGCATCACCCGCTCTGCCTGTGCCGAATCGACATTGAAACGGCGCACCAGATCATCGATCGTCCGCCCCCGAACATCCTGATGATGCCGCCGCCCGGCAAGATCATAAAGTACCCCCTCTCGCAGCGCACCGCGGGAAGGCTGCATCGTCTCCAGATCGAAGGCATCGAACAGCGCCTGAACGATCGCGGCACCCCCCACGAACACCGGCTGCCGGCGCTCGCTCAGACCGTTCAGGGAAAGCGCATTCACAGCATCGAACTTGAGGATCGCGTTCTTCAATTTCTTCATCCCCGCCCGGGTGATCAGACCATGTTCCGACCAGCCCATTGCTTCCTGCACCTGCGCCACGGACTTCAATGTACCCGATGCCCCCACGGCCAGATCCCAACCCAGATCTCTGTAAACCTTGAGAAGCGGGCGCAACTCCAGCATCGCATGCGTCACCGCCTTGTTCCAGTTCGCCCGCGAAATCTTGCCATCCGAAAAAAAACGCTGCGTCATACTGACACAGCCCATGTGCAAACTCTCCCGCTGCAACGTCTGGAAATGGTGACCGATGATCACCTCGGTACTGCCGCCACCAATATCCACCACCAGACGATTTCCCGGCGCGGATGGCAAAAAATGCGCCACACCAAGATAGATCAGTCGTGCCTCCTCCCGACCCGAAATCACCTCGACCGGATAGCCCACCGCCTCTTCCGCGGCGTGGATGAACTGAGCGGCATTCTTTGCCTTGCGCAACGTATTGGTGCCGACGATACGCACGTTCTCTTCGGGAAACCCCGACACCCGTTGCCCAAACCGTTTCAAACACTCCAACGCCGTCTTGCGCGCCTTGGTCGTGATCCGCTGTCGCTTGTCGAGCCCACCGCCGAGGCGGACCATCTCCTTGTACTGATCGACAATCTGAATCTGATCGTTGACCATCTTCGCCACTACCATATGAAAACTGTTCGAACCCAGATCAATGGCAGCCAGCATTTCTTCGTTTTTGGGCACTTATACTCCTGATGCATATTTGCGCATGGCGCGTATTGTAACAGGGATCGCCCTACCAGCCGGTGAAACACTCAATCCAGCGGCAAACGCAGGATCATCTGACGTGTTTCATCGAGATAGCCGCTGCGAACCTCATTGCTCGCCGTCGCCACCGCATGGAAAAGACGACTGTGCATCACCTCAACGCCACAAAACCCCAAAGTCCCTCGCAGCATGGGGGTCAACACGGCCGCATCATCCATCTCCATGGCGGCAAATTCCGCTTCTGATCCACCCGCCGTCACCAGCACCACGGCCCGTTTCGAAGACAGACAGCCTTCCACGCCCTCGGGGCCATAGCGAAACGCGAAGCCCTGCGTCAGAACCCGATCACACCACCCCTTCAGAATTGCCGGCCGGTCGAACCACCAGAGTGGATAGATGAACACCAATACATCCGCCCACTCGATCACGGACTGCTGAGTACGAACCTCCTCAGGCACCACCCCTTGCTGAAGCGCCGCCAGATCCAAACCATACAACACCGGGTCAAAGCCACTCTGGTACAAATCCAGGATACGCACCGCATCCTGCCGCTGCCGAAAAGCCTCGACTACAGTATCCAGCAAAGCATAATTGAAACTGCCCGGATTGGGATTGGCGATCACCAACAACGCATTCATGCGACACTCAAGAGGCGAGTTTCTGTTTGAGAATCTTGCTGACCTCGCCCGGATTCGCCTGTCCTTGCGACAACTTCATCACCTGACCAACGAAGTAACCCAGCAACTTCTCCTTGCCGCCACGGTATTCCTCCACCTGGGCTGGATTGGCCGCGATCACCTCATCGACCCATTGCTCCAGCGCCGAACTGTCGCTGACCTGCTTCAAACCACGTGACTCGATGATTTCATCGGCTTCGCCTTCACCGGCCCACATCGCCTCGAACACATCCTTGGCGATCTTGCCACTGATATCGCCAGCCACCAGCCGGGCCAACAAACGTGCCAGAGATTCGGCAGAGACTGGCGACTGCGCCACATCGAGATGATCCCGGTTCAATGCGCCCAGCAATGTGGTCATCACCCAGTTGGCCGCCAGCCGCGCATCTCCCACCGCGTTGGCGACCTGTTCAAAATAGTCTGCCAACGCCCGGCTGCTGGTCAACAACTCGGCATCCGCGCGCGCCAGACCGAACTCGGAGACGAAACGTTGGCAACGAACATCCGGCAACTCCGGCAAGGTTTCCCGAACCGCCTCGATCATCGCCGGATCCAGCTCAACCGGCAACAGGTCAGGATCGGGAAAATAGCGGTAATCGTTCGCCTCCTCCTTGCTCCGCATCGGACGGGTTTCGTCCCGATCGGGATCGTACAGGCGCGTCTGTTGCACCACCTCGCCCCCCGTTTCGAGCAGATCGATCTGCCGTTCGACCTCGTAGTTGATGGCGCGCTCGACAAAACGAAAGGAGTTGAGATTCTTCAATTCAGTCCTTGTGCCGAATTCGTTCTGACCCACCGGACGCACCGAGACATTGGCGTCACAGCGAAACGAGCCTTCCTGCATATTGCCGTCGCAAATACCGAGGTAAGTCACCAGCGCATGCATCTTTTTCATATACGCCACAGCCTCTTTGGCCGAACGCATATCCGGTTCCGACACGATCTCCAGCAACGGCGTACCAGCGCGGTTCAGATCGATGCCGGTCATGCCGGCGAAATCCTCGTGCAGAGACTTGCCCGCATCCTCCTCGAGATGCGCCCGGGTCACACCGATCGTCTTGGTCTCGCCCGATTCGAGCACAATCTCCAACTTGCCTTTGCCCACGATCGGCAGCTCATACTGACTGATCTGATACCCCTTGGGCAGGTCGGGATAGAAATAATTCTTGCGCGCAAAGACCGAGCGCGGCGCTATCTCCGCGCCGATCGCCAGGCCAAAACGAATCGCCAGCCGCACTGCCTCCTCATTGAGCACCGGCAACACACCGGGAAAACCCAGATCGACCGCGCAGGCCTGCGTATTGGGCGCGGCCCCGTAGGCTGTCGACGCACCAGAAAAAATCTTCGAACGTGTCGCCAGCTGGGCATGAATCTCCAGGCCTATGACTGTTTCCCACTGCATGGCTATTTGAACTCCGCTGGAATCTGTTTATGCCAATCCGTCGCTTGCTGAAACTGGTGGGCGATGTTCAGCAACCTCGCCTCCTGCCAGTAATCGCCGATCAGATGCAGCCCGACCGGCAAGCCGTCGGCTGGCGCGACCGGAATCGACATCCCCGGCAACCCCGCCAGATTCACCGCAATGGTGAACACATCGGAAAGGTACATGCTGACCGGATCATCCGACTTCTCGCCTAAACGAAATGCCGTCTCCGGCGCTGTTGGGCCCATGATCACATCCACCTCGCGAAACGCTTCGGTGAAATCCTGGCTGATCAAGCGGCGCACCTGCTGTGCCTTCAAGTAATAGGCATCGTAATAACCTGCCGACAAGGCATAGGTGCCAATCAAAATCCGGCGCTTGACCTCGTCACCAAAGCCCTCGCCGCGGGAACGCCGGTAGAGATCTTCGAGATCCTTCGGATTCTCGCATCGATAGCCGAACCGGACCCCGTCCATACGAGACAGATTGGAAGAACACTCCGCCGGCGCGACCACATAATAGGCAGGCACCGACAAAGCCGAATTGGGCAGTGAAATCTCCACCAGCTCCGCACCGAGCGCCTCATACTGACGCAACGCCTCCTGCACCGACGCTTCGACGCCACTCGACAAGCCATCGGTGAAGAACTCCTTCGGCAACCCGATCTTGAGCCCCTCGAGACCCTCCTCGAGCGCCGCCGTGTAATCCTCCACCGGCCGATCGACACAAGTCGAATCACGTTCATCGAACCCTGCCATCTCGCGCAGCAGCAACGCACAGTCCTCAGCCGATGCCGCCAACGGCCCGGCCTGATCGAGGCTCGATGCAAATGCAATCATCCCCCAGCGTGAAATACGCCCGTAAGTCGGCTTCAACCCAGTGATACCGCACAGCGCCGCAGGCTGCCGAATCGAACCACCGGTGTCGGTTCCGGTTGCCGCCGGCGTCAGGCGCGCCGCCACTGCCGCTGCCGAACCGCCGGAGGAACCCCCCGGCACACGTTCGAGATCCCAGGGATTGCGCACCGGCCCGTAATAACTGGTCTCGTTCGAAGACCCCATGGCAAACTCATCCATATTGGTCTTCCCGAGCATCACCACGCCCGCCGCATCCAGCTTTTCCACCACCGTCGCATCGAACGGCGCGGCAAAGTTATCCAGCATCCTCGACCCGCACGAAGTCCGTATCCCCAAGGTATTGAAAATATCCTTCTGCGCGACTGGTACACCCGTCAATGGCCCCGCTTCGCCACTGGCGCGGCGCTCATCCGCCCGATGTGCCGCCGCCAGCGCGACCTCATCAGTCACGGTGATGAAACTGTTCAGACGATCATCCAGCCGACCGATCCGATCCAGGAAGTGACGCGTCAACTCGACGCTGGAAAAATCCTTGTTCGCCAACCCGCGGGCCAGCTCCGCCAAAGTCTTCTGATGCATTTTAGTGTCCGTTGCTATTCGATCACCCGAGGCACGAGATACAAACCTGACTCGACCGCTGGTGCGATACGTTGAAAAGCCTCCCGCTGATCGGACTCGGTCACCACATCCGGCCGCAACCGCTGCGTCATATCCTGAGGGTGCGCCATTGGCGCCACCTGACTGGTATCAACCGCATTCATCTGCTCGACGAAGGTCAGAATCTCAGACAGATTCCGCGCGTACGCCTCGACTGCATCCGCCTCGATATCGAGCGCGGCCAGCGACGCAATCTTTTCGACATCTTCAGGTCCCAACGACATTGGCTCCATTCCGTAGCAAGTTATGGTGGGCCGGCAAGATACCACAAACCGCCACCCCGCGCAGACAGACCACCATAACCCAGTTGCGCATTTCATTCTGCTCGAACACCGGCTAACCCGCATTTTCACAGGATCACGACTGCGGCCGCCGTGCGTACACGGACGTATTCACGGCACCCAGTGACCGGCCGATCGGCTGCCGGTGGGCGGGATCGGCAGGCCCCTCATACTACACTTCAGGCCCGAGCCATTGCCTGTAAACCATGACAATCAGACACCCGGAACAAGAACCAGATCGCGCTCCAAACCTTGAGAAGAAATCGATTTAAGCGAATAATCCGCAACAACCATTTGAAAGCGCCGCATGGCAGCAATGACAACGCCTCTCGCCCCAATGGAAAGAGGCATATATAATTCAGAACCCGGCGGGAAGCCGGGACAGGACTTCTACCACATGTTCAAATCCATCATGGGACTGTTCTCCAACGATCTGTCGATCGACCTGGGAACGGCCAACACCCTGATCTACATGCGCGGCAAGGGCATCGTACTCGATGAACCCTCGGTCGTATCGATCCGCACCGACCGCAGCCGGGGCGGCATGCGCAGCATCGAAGCCGTCGGCATCGACGCCAAACGCATGCTCGGAAGAACCCCCGAAAACATCACCGCCATCCGCCCTCTGAAAGACGGCGTCATCGCCGATTTCACCACCACCGAACGGATGTTGCAGTACTTCATCAAAAAGGTGCACTCCAACAGCCTCTTCCGCCCCAGCCCGCGCGTACTCGTCTGCGTCCCCTGCGGCGCCACCCAGGTCGAACGGCGCGCCATCCGCGAATCCGCTGCTGGCGCTGGCGCCCGCAAGGTCTACCTGATCGAAGAACCCATGGCCGCCGCCATCGGCGCTGGCGTCCCCGTCGACGAAGCCATCGGCTCCATGGTGCTCGACATCGGTGGCGGCACCTCCGAAGTCGCCGTCATCTCACTCAACGGCATCGTCTACTCCGATTCCGTCCGCATCGGCGGCGACCGCTTCGACGAAGCCATCATCAACTACATCCGCCGGAATTACGGCATCCTCATCGGTGAAGCGACCGCCGAAAAGATCAAACACGAAATCGGCTCCGCCTACCCTGGCAAAGACCTGCTGGAAATCGAAGTGCGCGGCCGCAACCTCTCGGAAGGCGTGCCTCGAACCTTCGTCATCAACAGCAATGAAGTGCTCGAATCCATGCAGGAACCGCTCTACGGCATCGTCAGTGCTATCAAGACCGCGCTCGAACGCACACCGCCCGAACTTGCGTCGGATATCGCCGACCGGGGCATCGTTCTCACCGGCGGCGGCGCCTTGCTGCGCAACCTGGACAAACTGATCTCCGAAGAAACCGGTATCCACGTCCTGGTCGCCGACGACCCCATGACCTGCGTCGCCCGAGGCGGTGGCCGCCTGCTGGAGATCATGGACGAGAAGGGAGGAGAGTTTCTCGCCACAGCCTGACCTCCGGCATGAAAAACGCGCTTTTCTTTCAGGGACCCGACCCGCTGTTCCGGCTGTTCCTCTTCTGCACACTATCCGTGGCGATGATTGTGCTCGATGCCCGCTTTCATGCACTCGAAACCGCCCGGGCTGTCGTCGGCAATACCCTCTATCCGGTGCTGAGAGTCGCCGATGCCCCCTTTGGCATGGCGCGCGCGACACAAAATTTTCTCTCCAACCATCGTGATCTCATTACCGAAAACCGCCGATTGCACCAAGAAAATCACATCCTGAAAACCCAGCTGCTGCAACTGCAAGCACTCAAAGCCGAAAACCAGCGGCTGCAGGATCTGCTCAACTCCTCCAGACGGTTGGGCAACCAGTTCCTGGCCTCGCGTCTGTTGGCAGTCGGCATGGAGCCATTGCATCATCTGATCATCATCGACAAGGGCTCGCAGGATCACGTCGAGAAAGATATGCCCATTCTGGACGAATTCGGCGTCATGGGGCACATCACCCGGGTCTACGCGTACCACGCCGAAGCCATGCTGATATCCGACCCCAGCCACGCCATCCCGGTTACCGTCACACGCAACGGCATTCGCAGCATCGCCGTTGGTGAAGGAAGAACCGATGAACTCAAGCTGCTGTATCTGCCGATCAACGCCGACATCAAAGTGGGCGATGAGCTGGTCACCTCCGGGCTGGGCGGCAAATACCCTCCGGGTTTCCCGGTTGGGGTGGTACGCGAGATCATTCGTGCTCGCCATTCAGCGTTTGCCAAGATCCATCTGACCCCCCATGCCCGACTCGATACCAGTCGCGAGATTCTGATCGTGACCACCGATCTCGAATCCTCCGCGAATACCGGCGAGCAGGCTGCTCACGACGAGGCACCGTCCGGGGAATCCGATTGATGGCATGGAAGCTCAAGGCTCTGATCGCTGCAACCCTGGTGGTCGCATTGGTGCTGACAGTCGTGCCGATGCCTGCCCGGCTCATCGACTGGCGGCCCGACTGGTTGGCGATGGCAGCCATCTGGTGGAATATTCAGCGTCCGAACCACTTCAATGTTGGCAGCAGTTGGGTGGTTGGCCTGTTGCTGGATGTCCTCAACGCTACCTGGCTGGGGCAGCATGCGCTGGCACTCACCGTTACCAGTTACTTCGCCATCCGCATCAACCTTCAGTTCAAGATGTTTTCACTGATTCAGCAGACGCTGCTGGCGGTGGCGCTGATGGCCCTCTATCGGATACTGCTGTTCTGGCTGTACACCCTGGCAGGCATCGACGTAGGCATGGCATCATTGGGGAAACCGCTGCTCAGCGATCTGCTGTTATGGCCCTGGCTGAGCCTCGGTCTGACAGAGGTGGTTCGTTACAACGGGAAAGAAAAATCCTGACCGATCAGACTGCGGCCAGGATTACGACGGGTTCGACTCACCTGCCTCACCCGATGGGTTGGTGAAGCGGTCATTGATCGACTGGATATAACCATCGGCGGCCTGACGGATCTTCTCCAGCTTGCGCCTCGCACCACGCCCCCAGCCAATCAACCGGCTGGTCAGAATACTGTGCGTGAAATGTGCATTGCGCATGAAGCCATTGATGACCGCGTCGTTCTCTCCAGCACGCACCAACCGTTTTCGCAACGCCATTGCATGCCACTTGCGCAAACGGAAATGCGCCCACAGGATACCGCCCAGCAACACCGCGAGTACACCCAGGCCCAGCCAGGAACCAGTCAGCAGTTCCGGCAATCGGGATACCCCGCCGACCAGTGCGCCCACGCCTACTGCAACAATTGCGAGCAGCCCGGCCAGCACGGCATCGGACAAGAACACCCGTTTCCGGTATTGTTGGAAAATCGTGGCGATACGCGGCATCCATTTCTGTTCGATCAGGTTGGATGTGTTATCCAACGAACCGATGATTCGATAGATACGCTCCACCTCGACCTGATCGATCCGGCTGACAATCTCGGCCAAATCCCTCTCCCGACGAGCTTCATAACGCTCACGCACTGCTTCAGGCTGGATCTCCCCGGCCAGTTCGCCATTGTAGATACAATAGAAAGTCCCAGCAGTCATGCCCGTCTGGGCGATGGCTTTCTGCCAGGCAGCCACCACCTCTTCCAGATTGTCATCCTGAGCCGTGGTGTCGATCTGATTCAGAACAAACAGGAATTTGTTGGCGTCGTTGCGTTCGATGGTCGAACGCACCAGATGCTCCAAAGTGTCCTGCATGGCGCCCGGCTCCGGGTGTCTGGCGTCGAAAAAGACGATCACCAGATCCGACAGATCGATGATGTGATCACTGATCCTCAGAATGGCGGTGCGCTGCGCATCCGCATCGAAACCCGGAGAATCGATCAGGATCTTGCCCTTGAGTTTGTCACAGTGACAGGTCTTCAGCTGCAGGTAACTGTCGATCCGGCCACCCTCACCCGCCGAGACCCGTTCGATCTCCTCGCTGATCTGATAGAAAGGAAAACGTGGATCGGCATCCAGCGCCAGTCCGGGCAAGGTCCGTATCTCATCATCACGGGAATAGCTCAGCACCGTGAACTTGTCATCGACTGCCTGATTCCCGGTTTGCTGAATCTTGACACCCAACCAGCTGTTGATGAAGCTCGATTTACCGGCCGAAAACGTCCCCAGAATGGAAACCAGTGGCCACCAGGAAATCCGGTTCGCAAACGAATCGTCTCGCGCAAGAATGCCCGTCTGGTAACCGACCTTGTCGAGTTGTTGGTAGTAACCCACAACATCGACAAGAATCGGGTTTTCCTGCTCCAGATGTGACTTGAGCTTGCTGATTCGTTGCAACAATGACTTGTCGGGCCTCATGCGCGGATACCTGCCTTATTGGGCTGTCATCTCCCGAACCAGTTGGTTGGCACGCTGGGGATCGAAATGTCCGATGAATCCGACCAGCGGGTGGACCTCCTGATAGCGTTTCTGCTTGATCAGCAATTCCGCCGCTTTTTCGTACAGGCTCAGCGCCTGTTTCGGCCGGCCCGCCTGAACCAGCATATTGCCGTATTCACCCAGCAAATCGGGGTTACCCGGGTGAGAGTCGACCAGGTTCTTGTAAATGGCCGACGCAGCGGCAAAGTCACGCTTCCAGAAGGCCTGACGAGCCGACTGCAGCGCCGCTCTGAAGTTGTTACCCATGGCAGGGGCTTTTCCAGCAGGTGCGGAAGCGGCTTGTTGCGCAGCTTTTGCGGCCGGCGCCTGCGCTGCTGTCGGGTTTGCTGCTTCTGCTTCGGCGGTCGGCGCTTCGGCAGCAGGTTGCCCGGCGTTCACCTGCGGTTCGGGTTTGTTCTTCTTGAAAAAACCGAACAATGATTTCTTGCCCGATTCCACCGCATCTTTCGCAGTCGGGGTTTCGCCGCTCGCCGCTTTCTCATCACTCTCGCCGCCAGCCGCCTCAGTGGCTGCGGTTTTTGTTTCAGCTCCTTCTTCCGCTTTTTTCTTCTTGAAAAAACCAAACAATGACTTCTTCTCCTCGGCCGCTGCCTGCCCGGCTGCTTCAGTCTGCTTTTCCGTCTCAGCGGCCTGCTGTGCTGGCGCCGCCTCGGTTACCTGCTCTGCTGGTGCCGCCTCGGTGCCAGCCTGTGTCTGATGATCGCCGGCCAGCAGGGATTTGGCTCCAGCCACCACAGCACCAGCCGTTCCCGCCACAGCCGCAGTGGCTTTGGCAGCATTTTCTTTGATCACTTCAGTCGCCTTGGCCGCCCCTTCCTTGACAGCTTCGGTGGCTTTGGCCGCGCTATGCTGGACGGCCTCGCCGGCCTTCGCCGACTCCTCCTTGACTGTTTCGACTACCTTGGCCGTGCCTTCGGTGGCTGCCGCCGCAGTCTGACCACCAGCCTGCTCAGCCGCCGCACCACCAGCAGCCTGGGCCGCCCCTCCGGCATGCTCGCCCTCAGATTGGGTGCCAGCGGCCGACGCGCCACCAGTCTCAGCCTTGCGATGCCCGAACAGACGCGCAAAAAGGCCTAGGGATTTCCCCTTGGGCTGTTCTTTCACCTGTACAGTGGTACCCTTTTCCGTTGATGCGTGCTTGTCATCGACGGCCGCCGAAACACTCGCCGATTGCGTTCCGGCGGTGCTACCACCAGCGGTAGCCGGCTGACCAGCAGCGTGACCAGCCGCATTCGACGTGTTTGCTGTCACTGCGGCTGTCTCATTACCGCCGGCGGCTTCCTGACCACGCCATTCCGCCAGGTTGGTCCAGTTGACCATTGCATAAATTGCCGCCAGGAGAATCAGCGACAGAATCGGATGACCAGTAATCCAGCGTAAAAAGTACATTGCTTCACCTCTTTGGAATCAAAATTTTAGTGGTCGATCGAGCGCAACGAACATACACGACGACCGTCTAAGCAGAAAGCCTTTAGTGTTCGTCACATCCTCAACCCGCTATATACAACGGAGAAAACATCACCGTAGCCAGCGCATTCATTTCAGCCGCAGCCTTGCCTCGTGGCTCATATTCGAATACCGCCAGACCTTCACTGAAAGAACGGCGAAAAGCCGTGCGGTTGCCAAGTCTGGCCATCACCAGTTTCAGCCCCGGAATCATCTTGAGCGCCTCCTGAGTCTCCATCGTCTCGCGAATGGCGGGATTGGTATCCGCCCGATTGACAAAGGAAAACAGTGGCGGCAATCCTGTCTTGCCTCGAATCGTCTTGATCAGTTCGATGAAACGTTGGGTGGACCAGACATCTGCCTGACTCGGGGGAACCGGAATGAAAATCTGGTCTGCCACACCAATCGCCTGCTGCAAGGCCTCCATGTCCGCTGTACCGATATCGATGATCGTTTGTACGTCTGCCGAATCCGTTGCATCCGTCAACTGGTTGGAAACCGGAACTGAGGGATGGATTTCTTCCTCTTCACGCACTTCGAATACATCGGTGAGGGTTGCCTGCGGATCGAGATCGATGGCGCGAACATTGAAACCCTGAGTCGCAAGCCATACGGCAAGATTGAAGCTCACCGTACTTTTTCCGGTACCCCCTTTGTAGCTTCCAACAACGGTAATCATCGATTGTCAGGCAAAATTGTTTCTTGAGCGTTGGCAGAAGCGCGAAGTTTAGCAGCCTTTTCCAGACAGGCATAGCAACCGGCCGAGGGAACGCCCCCCGACGTGCAACCCGGCCTCGGTGGCTTGCATCGATGCAAGCCACCTGATCGACCTACGAGGCCAAGCTATTGTGCCGAAGGTGTGGATCCGGCCGGGGCAACATTGCCCTGCGGCGCAGCGGGCGCTGGCGCTGGTGCCGGCATGGGCATCGGTGGTGGCGGCATCACAACCGGAGCACCACCCCAACGGGGATAGCCACCCCATCCAGGACCACCCCATCCCGGGCCACCCCAGGGGCCTCCCCCGTAACTGTTGCCATAATACGAATCTGCTCCATAGCCATAACCGGAACCATAAGCATTCCCATAGGAATCACCATACCCATTTCCGTAACCATAGCCGTTGCCGTATCCATTTCCGTAACCACTGCCGTAGCCTGACCCATAACCATTGCCATAGATCCGGCTGTTGCCGCGTCCACGGCCACGGCCTCTCGCCTTGCCTTTCAGCTTGAAGTCGAACGTCGCATCGACATCTCCATCGAGATCGCCGGAGGCATCGCCCGAACCGCTTCCATCACCATAGCCCGCGCCTGAACCAGACCCGTAGCCCCGGGTATTGCCGGCACCATAACCGTAACCGCGGGTATTGCCCCAGCCACGGCCATAGCCGTTGCCGTACCCATTTCCCCATCCGTTACCATTGCCCCAGCCATTATCATCATCCCACCAGGCATTGGCGCTGGAAAGAGGAAGTACCGCCATGACAGTGACGGCAGAGAATGCAGCAAGCATCTTACGTTTCATTTCGTTTCTCCTGTCTCACGTGCCTTCCTGAAGTATAGACTCGACATTGCGGGAAAGCAGAACAATATCGAACGCCAGATTTCCATCTGCCGTCGATATTACGCCCGTGCCACCGGTTTTTGCTTGACATACATTAAGCAACCGCTTTTTGGAAAGCACACGACTACCAGGGCAACAAGGGATATCCGGGAAAAAACCCGGGGACCTGGGGAAACAGCGGCATCACCGGATACTGGGGCACCCATGGATACGCGGGGGCGGGCGAAACAGGCGCCGGCCAACCGCGATACCCACCCGATGTCGGCGGCGGAAGATAGTATCCAAGGGGCACCGAGCCCACCGGGTCAGGAACGTACGGCGAATAATTCTCGGGTGGAAAATTCAACGATTCGGGTGGCTCATCGAGCACTGAAGGCGGCATGCTGGAGCCTTCGCTATCGAAAAACTTCAGATCTTCAGCTTGCGCTGCCACCAGTCCAGTCAGCGCCAGGCAAATCACCCATGCAGACCCGGATTTCATAGCTCCTTCAAACGAATCCCACGACGTTTCTTCCTGCCCCGTTTTTTAGGTGGTGTCGGATCCTTTTCCGATCGCGGTGTTTCGGTATCGACATTCTGATCGGTCACTCTGCGCCGTACCGACTGTTTGGCGCTGACTTTCCTGGCTGTGGACTTTTTCGACACAGCTTTCTTTCTGGCCGCCTTGGCCCGTGGTTGTTTAACCTGCTCCTTCTCGGCTCTTTCCTTCTCGGC
>CAZTJP010000024.1:0-10217 GCA_964613895.1 uncultured Thiotrichales bacterium
GGCTAAAGATTGGTCGGCAGGTGCCGATAATGAACAACAGGGAGATGTGCCGGCCTCCATCGGTTGAGGTTCAGGCCGTTTTACAAGAACAGAACGCGGACACCGTTCACAGCAGTCTGCAGGATGCGGGCCAGTTGCCATGACATTAGTACTCTACAAGGATAAAACCCACGCCTGTCTCGTTTTCAATGATCTGGTCACTGGTGAAGCGGTGCAGGCCAATCAGTTTCTGATCGTCGATCATGCGCATGCCGCGATCATCGATCCAGGTGGTGAGTTGACGTACACACGCCTGTATATGGAGTTGGGAAAATGGGTGGATGTGCGAGGTCTGGACTATGTGATCGCCTCACACCAGGATCCGGATATCGTGGCTTCCCTCAACCGCTGGCTGGTGGGGACGCAATGCAAGGCGGTCGTACCGGAATTGTGGGAGCGTTTCATTCCACATTTCACCAGCGTGGGGCGCACCCAGGGGCGCATGATCGCCATACCGGATCAGGGTGCCAATCTGATGCTGGGTGATATCCATCTCAAAGCGTTGCCCGCGCATTTTCTCCATGCCGAGGGAAATTTCCAATTCTACGATCCAATCTCCAAGGTGTTGTTCTCCGGCGATATGGGGGCCAATCTGGCATCAGGCGATTTGGACAAGCCGTTCAAGCGGTTGCCGGAAGCACTGCCTTTCATGGAAGGCTTTCATCAACGCTATATGAGCGGCAACAAGGCCTGCCGTTATTGGGCGAATATGGTTCGCACGCTCGATATCAAGTGGATGGTTCCCCAGCATGGCCGTCCTTTCAAGGGTAAGAAAGTCATTCACCAGTTTCTCGACTGGATTTCCGATTTGCACTGCGGCGTGGATCTTGTGACGCAAGATACCTATCGGGTGCCCTGACTGGTGGGGTTGTTTACCGAAGCGTCAGTGATGAGCGCTTCGGCCGCTTGCTCCAGTGATGCCCGACTGAGCGATGGTAGTTCGATGATTCGCGAGTCGGGTCTGCGATTCTTGCGAATGGATGACTGGTAAGCCGGATCGTAGTGTTCTTCGAGCAGGCTGGCAACGAACTCCTGCCATTTGCGCTGGTCGATCATGGCGTGCCAGGCAGCGACCTTTTCCGTACCGTGGCGGAATTTCAATGCCTGGATGGTGCGTTTCAACTGTTCAGGGTTGGCGACGAAAAATGCATAGTTTCCCAGCAGGTAATCCACCCGAGCCTGAAACGGTGCGCGCAGCTCGATGCGTCGAGCAGTACGCATCTGTTGCCACAATGCGGCCGGGCAATGCAGATTGCCGATCTTGTTGCTTTCCGATTCGATCCAGATGGGGCGCGCTGGATCGAATTTGCGAAAGGCCCAGGCCAGCTGTGTTTCGAAATACTTTTGCGATGGCTGTGGCGTGTCGGGGTGCGGTCCCAGCAGTGAGCCACGATGATTGGCCAGTCCTTCAAGGTCGATGACCTGTTCTCCTTGCTGGCGTAGTACCTCGAGAAAATCCGTTTTGGCGGTACCCGTCAATCCGGACACGACGATGAATTCAAACATAGGTGGAAATTCATCCAGTATCTGAATGACGAGTTTCCGGTATTGCTTGTAGCCGCCCTCGATGACTGTGGTTTCCCAGCCAATGCGTGACAGTACTGTCGCCATGCTCATCGATCGTTGCCCACCGCGCCAGCAATAGACCAGGGGCTTGTAGTCACGCGGTTTGTCGATGAAATGTGCCTGGATCCAACGAGCGATATTGGCGGAAACCAACGCGGCCCCCAATTTGCGCGCTTTGAACGGGCTTTCCTGCTTGTAGATCGTACCGACCCTGGCGCGTTCGGTGTCATCGAACACGTAGAGATTGTGCGCGCCGGGGACGTGATCCTCGGCGAACTCGGATGGCGAGCGGACGTCGATGATTTCGGAATAATCCTCAAAGCGAGGCGAGGAGGTCGAGGCGACGGGCCGGGCCATGGTAGCTGTCTTCAAGGTAGGGGAGATTCACCACGGGACAACCGGCGAGCTTGCTCGGCGCTCAGGATCTTCCAGGGCAGCGGCGCCAAGCCGGCGACATGGCGACGGTATTCGGCGTAGCGGTCGCCGTATTCGGTCACCAGCTTGTTTTCTTCCAGCCGCGAGCCGATCAGAAAATACAGCGTCACCATCACGCAGGTGATGAACCAGCCGGTGTTCATGTCACGCGTCCAGATGATCAGCAGACCAAAAAAATACCATGGGTGGCGTACGTACCGGTGCAGCGGCGAGATGACCAGAGGTTCATCGGCTGAGCCGATATGCTGGTCGGCGTTGGGTCTGAGTCCGAGAAAGGTGGCGCCGTCATAGAAGCGGGTGCTGTACAGAAAACCGAGCACGCCGGCCAGTGCAATGCCGTTCATCAACCATTTGCTGGCGCCCTGCCATTGCCATAGCGGTGTCCACGAGCCAGTGAAGATCAACACCAGCAGCGGGATCAGTGTCACCAGCGCCACCAGATTGAAAAACAGCCGGTAGCGCGGATACAGCCCCGCAAAGCGGCGTTTGAATACGCGTTTGAACATGACCGATGCCAGCAGACTGTGCAACACGAAATAGGCCAGCCAGGCGGCCACCAGGGAGATGAGATTCAATCTTCGTTCCTCGCACTCAACTTTCGTTCACCGCGAATGAGGTGAACGCAGGCAGCATTCACGGTATAGTCGGCGCGATCATACCATCGTTTCAGGAGCTGCTGTTGCAAACCGCTTTCAAACGATTCATGGGGTTGTTGCTGTTGTTCGTGACGCTTGGCATCACCTCTTGCGGCGCATTGATCAATCTCTTTCAGGCAGGGTCATGAGCCGTCAGCCGTTGCAGCATGCGCGCCGGGTGAACCGCAGGCCTCGACCCGCCCCCAATCTGAAGGGCCTGCTGCTGGCGCTGTTCGGCATGGCATTGCTGCCGACCGCGGTGCTGGCGCTGCTCGGTGGCCGCCTGGGCATATTGCTGTTGTCCCTGTTGTCCTTTTTATTGCTGATTGGCGCTGCCTGGCTCACCCGCCGGGGTATCGAGCAGGAAAAGCACTATCGACAAAGCGCGCTGGCAGCCAAACCCCTACCACTGAAGAAAGGCGCCATGATGGCTTCGGCACTGGCGGCATTGGCGATTTCCTGGGGGTTGAACGGCTATAGCTTTGGCATCGGCCTGGTGTTCTCCGGATTCGCCGCACTCGGGTATTACCTGTTCTACGGGCTCGATCCGCGCGGCGAGAAGATCAGTGAACGACTCGGCGGTTATTCCACCGAAGAATTGGTCGCCATTCTGCGTGAGGCGGAAGACAAGATCATCGACATCGAACACCAGCGGCTGAAACTGGGTGAGGGCGAGCTGAATGAACGCCTGGGGCGTATCACTAATCTGGCGCGTCAGGTGCTGGAAATTCTGGAAAAGAAGCCGAGGGAACTTCGGCGTGCCCGGCGCTTTCTGAATGTCTATCTGGACGGTGCGCAGCGGGTGACCCGTGATTATGCGCGAGTGCACGATAAAACCGATGCGGATTTTCTCGACCGCAATTTTCGTGACGTGCTCAAGACCATCGAGGAGACGTTCGAATCCCAGCGCGAAACCCTGTTGCGCGATGATGTACTCGATCTCGATATCCAGATCGAAGTATTGAAAAAACAGTTGGAGGAGGACGGCATCGCCTGACTCGATCCGCAATGACAACCGAACCATCAGGAGCAGACATGAAAGCTCAAACCGACACAGACATTGCTCAGGCCCTGCGGCCGTTGCCGGAAGTGAAGGATGCACTCGTGCCTTATGGCGAGGCCGACTCTCCGGAAAAGACCCGTATCGACAAGATTCTCGAAGATCTGGATATCAGCGACACCCAGTCCATCATATCCTTTGGCGCCGGCGCCCAGCAGAAGCTGACCGCGATCTCGGACAAGATGCTCGAAGATGTTCGCGCCAAGGATGCCGGGCCAGCCGGTGAGGCATTGACCGAAATGGTCATGGTCATGCGCGGCTTCGACCTCGAAGGGCTCGACCCGAACAAGAAACCGGGTTTCTTCGCCCGTCTGTTTGGTCGTCACAGCAAGCCGGTACTGGAATTCATCGAAGGATACGAGGATGTACGCAAGCAGATAGATGAAGTGACCAACAAGCTCGAGCAGCACAAGACCCGACTGCTGACCGACATTGTTTCACTGGATCGTTTGTACGACGCCAATCTCGAATATTTTCATGAACTGGAGTTGTATATCGCCGCTGGTGAAGAGCGCCTGGCGCGGCTCGACAATGACGAAATTCCGGCCCTCAAGGCCGAAGTCGATGGCAGTGACGACGTGCTCAAGGCCCAGGCGCTGCGGGATCTGCGGGCACGGCGTGACGATCTCGAACGGCGTGTGCATGACCTGCGTCTGACCCGTCAGGTGACCATGCAAAGCCTGCCCAGCATTCGTCTGGTGCAGGAAAACGACAAGGCGCTGGTCACCAAGATCAATTCGACCATGACCAACACCATACCATTGTGGCGTCAGCAACTGGCGCAGGCGGTCACCATCTACCGCTCCGGTCAGGCGGCGGAGCACGTCAAGGCTGCCTCGGATCTGACCAATGAACTGCTGGAGAAGAACGCCGAGAATCTGCGCACCGCCAATGCCGAAGTGCGCAAGCAGATGGAGCGTGGCATCGTCGATATCGAATCGGTGAAGAAAGCCAACCAGACTCTGATCGCCACCATCGAGGACAGCTTGCGCATTGCCGAGGAAGGCAAGAAGAAACGCGCCGCAGCGCTCGAGGAGTTGAAAAAGGCCGAGCATGATCTGCGTGAGGCACTGGCTGCCTCCAAGGCGAAAGCGTTACCGAAGCAGCCGGCTGAAGGCGAGGCGCCCGCTGGTGACGGCAAGGAGGGCTGATCATGGGGTTGTGGGACAAGCTGCTGGGAGAACTGGTCGATGTCATCGATTGGACCGATGACAGCAACGACACCATGGTCTACCGCTTCGAGCGTTACGGCAATCAGATCAAATACGGCGCCAAGCTGACGGTACGAGAGTCGCAGGCAGCGGTATTCGTCAACGAAGGTCAGATCGCCGATGTATTCGAGCCCGGCATGTATGAGTTGGAAACCAATAACCTGCCGCTGTTGTCGAGTTTGCAGAGCTGGCCCCACGGTTTCGAGAGTCCGTTCAAGGCGGAAATCTACTTTTTCAACCTGCGGCGGTTCGTCGATCTGAAATGGGGCACGCGCAACCCCATCATGTTGCGTGATGCCGATTACGGTGCGGTACGGTTGCGGGCGTTCGGCACCTACGCTATGCGGATCACCGATCCGGCGGTATTCCTGCGCGAGATCGTCGGTACCGATGGTCATTTTACCACCAGCGAGATCACCAATCAGCTGCGTAACCTGATCATGTCGCGGTTCTCCAGCGTCCTGGGCAGAAGCCGTATCCCGGTGCTGGATCTGGCGGGCAACTATGATCAGCTGGGTGAGTTCGTGCTGCAACGCATCGCGCCAGAAGTGGCGGAATACGGGCTCGAACTGACCCGCTTCCTGGTGGAGAACATCTCCTTGCCGCCAGAGGTCGAAGCCGCGCTCGACAAGCGTTCCAGCATGGGCATCGTCAGCAACCTGAAAGACTATATGACCTACCAGTCCGCCGAGGCGATGACCCGGGCGGCGGACAATCCAGGCGGTGGCGCGGCCGACGGCATTGGCATGGGGATGGGTTTCGCCATGGCCCAGCAAATGGCGAATCAAATGGGTGGCCATGATCATGCAGCGCCACCGCCATTGCCGGGGCAGGCATTCTACGTCGCTGTTGGGCGTCAGCAGACCGGCCCGTTCAACCTGCCGGAGTTGCAACGTCAAGCCAGCGAAGGTGTATTGAAGCCCACCACCCTGGTGTGGCGTGATGGCATGGCCGACTGGCAGCCGGCAGGGCAGGTGGAGGCGTTGCGCGGTCTGTTCCGGTCGGGGCCGCCGCCGATCCCGCAAAGCTGAGCTGCCGGTGGGCTTGACAGGGGATGACTGAGCAAACAGCCGATTGGCGCATCTTCACTTGCGACAGTTGTGGTGCCACGCTGCGCTATGCGCCGGGTACCGAGTCGTTGGTATGCAGTTATTGCGGGCATGTCAACCCGGTCGATGAAGTACAGCTGGGGGCGGATGAGCTGGATTATGAGGCGACGCTGCGGCGCCTGGCTCTGGAACCGGCGACGGATGCTTCGGAAATTGTCGTGCATTGTGACGAATGCGGCGCGACCTATCGGCTGGAACAAGGCATGCATGCCGGGCAATGCGAGTTCTGTGGCGCCAATGTGGTGGTGGAGACGCGCGGCAAGCGGCAGCTCGAACCCCAGGGCGTGTTGCCGTTCGAGATCACCCGGGAACAGGCCGAGGTGGCTTTTCGGCGTTGGTTGGGCAGCTTATGGTTGGCACCGCGCGGGTTGAAGGCCTATGCGCGGCATCAACGTCAGTTGTCAGGCATCTACATTCCATACTGGACTTTCGACAGCGATTCCCGGGCGGCTTACGAAGGCCTGCGAGGCACGTATTACCAGGTTCCCGAGCAGGTGGTCACCGTGGTGAATGGACGTCGTCAGGTGGTCACCCGAATGGTGACGCGGATACGGTGGACGCCGGTGGCGGGACGGGTCTCGCGCGCCTTCGACGATGTGCTGGTGGAAGCGAGTTTCAGTTTGCCGCGCCGGTTGTTGCGCAAGCTCGATCACTGGAACCTGAAAGCGCTGAAGCGATACAACCCATCCTATCTTTCAGGCTTCAAGAGTGAAATGTACCAGGCCGGGCCGCGCAAAGGGTTCGAGCAGGCCCGCTCCGAAATGGAAGAAGTATTGCGCGCGGACATCGCCTACGACATCGGCGGTGACTTGCAGAAGATCACGCGCATGCAGGCGGATTTCGACGATGTGACGTTCAAACATATCCTGTTGCCGGTTTGGGTGGCCGCTTACAAATACCGGGGCAAAAGCTATCGTTTCATCGTCAATGGTCAGTCGGGCGAGGTTCAGGGGGAACGGCCATACAGCATCTGGAAGGTCATCGGCCTGCTACTGCTGTTGATGGTGCTGGCCGGCGGTGTGTTCTGGATAATGGAGAATTCGGGCCTGCTCGAACAGGCTCAATACTCCTACTCTCCGTGACGGCACTCAGATCCATAGCGCATCCAGTGGAAACTCGATGGCGTCGAAGGGGGGTAAGCAAACAGGGTCATCGTCTTTGAGCGATGCCATCAGCGTCCAATGGCCTTCCTCGTTCAGCTCGAATGCTTCCAGCGTCTTGAGGTCGGGATCGACCAGCCACAGGTGCTTGACGGACTCGCGGGCGTAGATCGGCATTTTGATGACCCGATCGACCCGTGCAGTCGAGGGTGAAAGGATTTCGCATACCCAGTCCGGTGCAGTCTCGAACCAGGCCGTATCGGGCAGTTCGGGCAGATTTTCACGTCGCCAGCCGGCCAAGTCTGGCACCAGGATGTCGTTTCCGAGGTGCAATTCCGGTTCGTCGAGGATCCACCAGCCACCGGGGCCGTCGTTGCCCCAGTCATAAGAACCGCCCAGATTACCTCCCAGCACGGAATAGGCCCGCGCATGTTTCGGCGCGGGTCTGGGATGCGTGTGGAGTGCTCCACCGAGGATTTCCCCGACCATGTTTTCCGGGAGATCGAACAGATCCTCATAGCGGGCCGGACGGGCAACGGGTTGGGGCATGGATGACTCCATCAGCAGTGGGCTTGCGACAAGTTTACCAAGGATGGATGGGGAGTTGGCGGCAGCGGTTCAGGCGATGCCGAATTTCTTCAGTCGGTAGCGGAGTTGACGCAGCGTCATTCCCAGTTTCCTGGCAGCGGCAGTGCGATTCCAGCGGCACTCTTCCAGTGCCTGGACGATGGCCTGACGCTCTTGATCGGCGAGGTTGTCGATGAGTTTGTCGCTGGTGCTCCTGGGCGGCGTTGTGCTGGAGTTGTCGTTCAGCCCGAGGTCACAGGCTTCGATGTTTTGACCGTCGGCGAGCGTCGCAGCGCGTTCGAGCAGGTTGGTGAGTTCCCGGACGTTGCCGGGGAAGGGGTGTTGTTGCAGCGCGGCGATCGCTTCGGGCGAGAGTTCGCGGCGCGGGGCTTGCCATTCGTCGCTCAGGCGGTCGAGGATGGCGTTGGCGATGATGGGAATGTCTTCGGCACGCTCTCGCAGCGGTGGCACGAATACATCGATGACATTGAGGCGGTAGTAGAGATCCTGGCGGAAACGTTCGCTGGCGACTTCGTGTGCCAGGTCTTTGTGGGTGGCGCTGACGATCCGAACATCGAAGGGGGTTTCTGCGGTGGCACCGATGGGTTTGACCGCGCGTTCCTGGATGGCGCGCAACAGTTTGACCTGCATATCGAGCGGCAGATCGGCGACCTCATCGAGGAACAGCGTGCCACCGTCAGCAGCGGCAAAGAGGCCGGGTTTGTCGTCGATGGCACCGGTGAAGCTGCCTTTGATGTGGCCGAAGAACTCACTTTCCATCAATTCGGCGGGGATAGCGCCGCAGTTGACGGCGATGAAGGGTTTGTCGGCCCGTGGACCGGCCTGGTGCAGTTCACGGGCGACCAGTTCCTTGCCGACGCCGGATTCACCGTGAATGTAGACGGGCGCCTGGCTGCGGGCCAGTTTACCGATCAGGGTGCGTAATTCACGAATGGCGGGGGAATCGCCCAACAACCGCGAGCCAGAGGTTTGCTGCGGGCGTGGTGGCGAGAGTTTGAGCGCCGAGGTCACCAGTTTGCGCAGCATTTCCAGGTTGACGGGCTTGGAGACGAAGTCGAAAGCGCCGCTTTGCAGGGCTTGCACGGCGCCTTCGACATTGCCATAGGCGGTGATGACGGCCACCGGCAGATTGGGGTGATACTGTTCGATGTATTGGACGATTTCCATGCCCGAGCCGTCGGGCAGCCGCATGTCGGTGAGGCACAGACCGAATTGGTGCTTGGCCAGCAGGGCTTTGGCCTCGGCGACATTGGCGGCACTGAGGCTGTCGATACTCATCCGTGCCAGCGTGATTTCCAGCAGTTCACGAATGTCTGCCTCATCATCGACGATCAGGACGCTGTCGATCGCAGTCAGGTCCTCGGCAGAGAGGCTTTTCTGGATGGCTTGGGCGCTACACATGATGGTTATGCGGCCAGTGGAAGTTTGACACGGAAACAGCAGCCAGGCTGATCGCCACGCACCAGTTCCAGCGAGCCGCCGTTGCCTTCGCACAGTTCCCGGGCGAGATAGAGTCCCAGGCCGGTATTGGCATGGCCGGTGGTGAAGAAAGGCTCGAACAACTGGTCCTCGATGTCTTGATCGACACCTCTGCCGTTGTCGCGAATGTCGAGCCAGGCAATGCGATTCTCAGGGGATTGTCCGCCACGGATTTCGATTTGCAGCGAATCATGCGGGGCGGCGTGGGTCTGTGCATTGCGCAGCAGATTCCAGATGACCTGGTGGAGCTGCGAAGGGTCGGCGCTGGCGGCGAGTGCCTCATCGGGCAGTGCCAGTTTGAGCTGATCCTTGTCGAGGTGGTAACGGGCGCGGAATTCTTCGATGACCTCGCTCAGCCAGGGTTGTAGCGGTAGTTTTTGCGCGCGCGTGTTTTCCCGCCGGGAAAGATTGAGAATGTTCTCCACCAGGGTGTTCATACGCTCGCTGTTGTTGCTGATGATCTGCGCCAGCCGGCGATCGGCGCTATTGAGCGCATCGGATTCGGACAGCAATTGTGTGGCGTGGCTGATGGCGCCCAGCGGATTACGGATTTCATGCGCGATACTGGCGGTCAGCCGCCCGAGCGCCGCCAGTTTGAGTTCTTGCATGCGGCGGCTGCGTTCACGGATGTTGTGCAGAAAGATCAACGCACCCTCGCCGGCCTTGACCAGCCGTGTCTCAAACTCGCTGCCGTCAGCCGACGGCGCAGGCAGGGTTTCGTTCGGGTTGGTGCCCTGTTGCCGCCAGGTATCATGAACCCGTTTCAGTTCCAGCGAAGCACTGGCCAGCATGCGGCCGGGTTTGAGTTCGGGTTTGCCGAGAATACGGCGGGCGGCTTCGTTGCAAGCCAGTATCTTGCCGCGCGCATTGACGACCAGGATGCCGTCCTCCATCTGTTCGACGATGAAAGCGTTGAGCTGGGTGAGATTCTCCAGGTTTTCACCGCGCTGGCGGGCCAGTGCTTCGCTGGCGCGGGCGCGGCGGGCGAGTTTGGC
>CAZTJP010000024.1:10317-14704 GCA_964613895.1 uncultured Thiotrichales bacterium
CAGCAGATTGATCGCCAGCAGCGTGAAGGCTGCGGTCAGAAACAGCTGCGCCGAGCTTGCGGGAATGCCCGGGATCAGGTCGTAGTGGAACAGCGCCAGGATCACCGCCGAAATGCCCAGGCGGTAGAGCAAAAACAGTTGTAATGAGCGCCAGGAGTCCTGTTCGCTGCGGTGGCTTCCTCGCCGGTTGTGTTCCATACAGGTCGAAAAGTAGTAGATGGCCGCTGGCAATTGTATGAAAATAGTCACAAACCACACCAAATGATCCGGATGAACCTTCACGAATTTCAGTCCAAGCCGATTCTCGCCCGTTACGGTATTCCCGTTTTGCAGGGTCAAACCCTCTCCAGCCGCGACGAATTGCCAGCGTTGCTGAGCCGGTTTGGCGAGCAAGGCTGTGTCATCAAGGCCCAGGTCCATGCCGGAGGGCGCGGCAAGGCGGGCGGCGTCATCGTCGCCAAGGATCGCCAAGCAATCGAGGCGGCGGTCGATCGGTTGCTGGGCAGTACGTTGCGCACGCCACAGACAGGGCCCGAAGGGTTGCCGGTGGGTACGTTGCTGGCCGAGCCGCTGGTGGATATCGCACAGGAATTCTATTTGGGCATGCTGGTGGATCGCGCTCGCAAACGCATCGCGGTGCTGGCTTCCGATGCGGGCGGCATGTCGATCGAGGAAGTGGCGGCCAAGTCGCCGGAGCGGCTGTATACCGAATACATCGATCCCGTTGCCGGGTTGCAGCCTTACCAGGCCCGTAATCTCGGTTTCCGCATGGGGCTGGATGGCAGTCAGGTGCGGGCCTTTTCAGCGTTGTTGCAGGGGCTGGCGCGGTTGTTCGTGGAGCGCGATGCGAGCCTGGTGGAAATCAATCCGCTGGTGCTGACGGCGGATGGTGCGTTGCTGGCGTTGGATGCCAAGATCAATCTCGATGACAACGCCCTGTATCGCCACAAGGATCTGGCTGAACTGCGGGATGAGTCGCAGGAAGATGCGCGCGAGGTCGAGGCGCGCAAGCACAACCTCAATTACATTCATCTGGATGGCGACATCGGTTGCATGGTCAATGGCGCCGGATTGGCGATGGCGACCATGGATCTGATCAAGCTGCAAGGCGGTGAGCCGGCCAATTTTCTCGATGTCGGCGGCGGGACGACGGCCGACCGGGTCGCGGAAGCCTTCAAGTTGATTCTCTCGGATGACCATGTGCGGGCGGTGCTGGTCAATATCTTCGGCGGTATCGTTCGTTGCGATCTGATCGCCGAAGGCATTATCCAGGCGATCGAGGACATTCAGGTGACCGTGCCGGTGGTGGTGCGGCTGGAAGGTACCAACGCTGCCGAAGGGCGGGCGCGGCTGGCGAACTCCGGGTTGGCGGTGATTCCGGCGGATACGCTGCTGCAAGCGGCCGAGCAGGTGGTGGCGGCAGCCCGGGAGGCATCGGCATGAGTATTCTGGTCGATCGCAATACCCGGGTGATCTGTCAGGGGTTCACCGGTCAGCAGGGCAGCTTCCATTCCGAGCAGGCGATTGCCTATGGCACCCGGATGGTGGGCGGCGTCACGCCCGGCAAGGGTGGGCAGACCCATCTCGGATTGCCGGTCTTCGATACGGTGGCCGAGGCCGTGGCCGAAACCGGCGCGGAAGCGTCGATGATCTACGTGCCGGCGCCCTTTGCTGCCGATGCGATTCTCGAAGCGGCGGCTGCCGGCATCCGGGTGATCGCCTGTATCACCGAAGGCATTCCGGTGCTGGACATGCTCAAGGTCAAGGCGGCGCTGGAGGGCAGCGAGGTGGCGCTGATCGGCCCCAATTGTCCCGGCATCATCACGCCCGGGGAATGCAAGATCGGCATCATGCCGGGGGCAATCCACAAGCCAGGCCGGGTGGGCGTGATTTCCCGCTCCGGCACGCTGACCTATGAGGCGGTGCATCAGACCACGGTCAACGGGCTGGGCCAATCGACCTGTATCGGCATTGGCGGCGATCCGATTCAGGGGCTGGATTTCGTCGATTGCCTGCGTCTGTTCAATGACGACCCCGACACCGAGGCGGTCATTCTGGTTGGCGAGATTGGCGGTACTGCGGAAGAGCAGGCCGCCGAGTACATCCAGGCGGCATTTTCCAAGCCGGTGGTGGCCTATATCGCGGGCGTCACCGCGCCGCCCGGCAAACGCATGGGCCATGCGGGTGCGATCATCAGCGGCGGCGCCGGTACCGCAGAGAGCAAGTTCAGGGCATTGGAGGCGGCCGGTGTGACGACAGTGCGTTCGCCGACAGCGATGGGCGATGCCTTGCTGGACGTGCTGCAAGGGAAATAGAGACGCATGGCGGAGCAGTTGAGGATTGCGCTGGCCCAGGTCAATCCACTGGTCGGCGATGTGCAGGGCAATGCCCGCATGGTGATCGATACCGCCTGCCGCGCGCGCGATCAGCAGCAGGCCGATCTGGTGGTGTTTCCCGAGCTGACGCTCTGCGGGTATCCACCGGAGGATTTGCTGCATCGCCATAGCCTGATCCAGTGGTGTCGCCGCGCACTGGATGAGATTGCCGCGGCGGTTTCGGGTATCGATGTGATCGTTGGGTTGCCCTGGCCCAGCCGCAAGGGGCTTCGCAATGCCGCAGTGGTGTTGCGTGATGGTGAAGTGGTGGCGCGCTATTTCAAGCAGCGTTTGCCGAACTACGGCGTTTTCGATGAGAAACGCTATTTCCACGCCGGCAAGAAGGCTTGTGTGTTCGACTGCCGGGGCGTTCGCGTCGGCGTCACCATCTGCGAAGACATCTGGAGCGCGGGGCCGGCCGCAAAGGCGGTGGAGGCCGGCGCGGATCTGATCGTCAATCTCAATGCGTCTCCCTACCATATTTGCAAGCAGCCGCAACGGCTGGCGACCCTGCGTGCGCGCAGCGAGGAAACTGGTTTGCCGATCATCTATGTCAATGCCGTGGGCGGGCAGGATGAGTTGGTGTTCGATGGCCAGTCGGTGGTGGTCGATGGCGCTGGTGAACCGGTTTGGCAAGCACCGGACTTCGATGAATGCCTGCATACGGTGGCGTTTCCGCTACAAGCTGCCGCCGCACCAGTCGGGGCGGGTTGCGATCATGGCCAGATCTATCGCGCCCTGGTGACCGGTGTGCGCGATTATGTGCGCAAGAATGGTTTCCCCGGCGTGTTGCTGGGGTTGTCTGGTGGCATCGATTCGGCGTTGACGCTGGCGATTGCGGTGGATGCGCTCGGCGCTGACAATGTGAATGTGGTGTTGATGCCGTCGCGCTATACCTCGCAGATGAGTATCGATGATGCCATCGCCCAGGCCGAGACGCTTGGCGTGGCGCATGAAACGATTTCCATCGAGCCGGCCTTCGAGGCGTTTCAGCAAATGCTGGCGCCGTCGTTCGAGGGTTATGCGGTGGATGTCACCGAAGAGAATGTGCAGGCCCGTTGTCGCGGCATCATTCTGATGGCGTTGTCCAACAAGACCGGGCGGATGCTGTTGACCACTGGCAACAAGAGTGAAATGGCGGTGGGTTATGCAACGCTTTATGGCGATATGGCGGGCGGTTTTGCACCGATCAAGGATGTCTCCAAGCTGCTGGTGTATGAGTTGGCGAGGTATCGGAACAGATCGGGCGAGGTGATTCCGGAGCGGGTGTTGACGCGGCCGCCATCGGCAGAGCTGGCACCGGATCAGAAGGACAGCGACAGTTTGCCCCCTTACGAGGTGCTCGATCCCATTCTGGAGCGTTTCATCGAACAGGATCAGTCGATCGATGAGATCGTGGCAGCGGGGTTCGAGCGTGAAATGGTTGTTCGGATCGCGGGCATGGTGTTACGCAATGAGTACAAGCGCCGGCAGGCGCCACCAGGGGTTCGGATCACGCAGCGTGGCTTTGGCAAGGATCGACGTTATCCGATCACATCCGGGTTTGCGCGGTTGTTTCAAGACGCGCCGTAGGCGACACCCAACCAAATTTGCCGGTCATCGCGGCGCGGGCGGCGGCGCAATGCCATTCGCAGGGGCTGCGGGAGGCGCGGTCAGGGTTTTCATCACGGCTGGCGGCGGTGGTGGTGGGCCGCCGAGATGACCGGGGCGGCGCTGGTCGGCGGGAATGAAGTATTTGGCGGCGTCTTCCACTGGATAGGATTGAGGGGGTTGGTCGGCCTGGGTTTCTGTTGTATCGGGCGTTGGGGGTGATTGGGTTTCGGCGTGAACCGGTGCAGTGGTGGTCCGGGCTGTTTCGCTGTGGGCGGATGGTGCTGATTGCTCCGCTGTGGGTGTTTCGTTCGCGGTTGTGGTCGGCTGTTGTGCAGCCGGTTGGGTATCGTTTGTGGTGTTGTTCTGTTTTGCTGGCTGGTTGGCGTCGTTGCTGGCTGTTTCCGGTGTGGCATCTTGCA
>CAZTJP010000025.1:0-14610 GCA_964613895.1 uncultured Thiotrichales bacterium
TGGTTTTCCCTGAGCAACCGTTCAGTTAGAGAGACGAATGAAGAGGTTAGTTCCCGGAGAGACCGGATCAGTTGTAAAACAAAGAAAATTCGGGCCAGCCCGAATTTCTCAGCGGGTTGAGTGGCCTCGCTACGCGACCCTGTGAGAAATGCGGGCTAACGGGCAGGCTGGTCGGTGTGATACAGCCCTGGCAACCCAGACTGCTGAGGAGAACGGATCGGTTTGACAGGCAGTTTTTTCAGCGCCTCGAGTAATGACTCACCCTCCCACTCCCCCGCAGGCTGCTGAAACAGATGGGCATCGAGATCATTGATCGCCTTTCTGGCTGCATCGCTTTTGATGAGCCGGGCCAGATGGGTCAGCCCCCGCGGCGGATTCTCGGGCCAGTGACAGGCAGCCCACGCCAGCAACGCGGCACGGGCAGCGCGAGCATCGTTGGCGCGACAAGCAGCTTCGAACTTTCTCCGCGCTGCCCGAGCAGAGGTTTGCCCAGTCGCAACAGCCCGCTTGTCACCCGCAGAATCCGGCTGCTCGCGTTGCTGCTTCCCCTGACGCAGATAGAAGCCGACTGTCGCCAGCCACAACAAGCCAAACAAAACCGCCAGCGCCGGCCACAACCAGCCACCAGGCGCCGCTGTACTGGTGGTGACGGAAGACGGCACCGTGGTATGTCGAGGTTGGGTTTTCGGTGTTTGCGCCGCAGACTCGATGCGCGCCTCGTCCTCCCTGACAACGGGCTTGCTGCCGCCTTGTGCCGGGGCGGCAGGCTTGCTCGCTGGCGCACCGATCACCTCGAAGGTCCTGCCCGCCAACGTGATCTTTTCAGGCTGGCCAGTGACGGTATTCCACCAACTGAGCTGTACGGATGGAATCACAAGTTTGCCGCCGGCCGAAGGGACATAGGTGAAACGCTGTACCGTGTCGCCGATCACGCCGAATTCATTTTCCCGGGTACGCACCTGGGGTTTGCCTGGATAGAGATTGGCGCCGTTGGCCTCGCCCGAGTCGATGGGCGGAAGCTGTTCCCCCATCATGCCTTCCACCCGCAGCGAGATGACCCGGACGACTGGATCCCCCAGCTTGACCTTGCCATCGGGCGGCTCGAATCGTTCAGTCAGAATCACTTCGCGCGCGGGCAACCATTCCTTACCCGCAGCAACGGCCGCGGCAGGTGGATCACGGACCTCGACTTCGCGCCCCTCGCCAGTGAGTGTGAGCTGCCGTTTGGGCGCCAGCATCTTTCCGAAAGGTGTCTGGGCGAAATAGGGATCCTTATCGAAAATGGACGCATCCTGCCCCAAGGCAGCCGCCGCTGTACGATCAGGGCTCTTGGCCCGCAACACTGGCGGCGGAATCACCAGCTTACCCCGCTGCTGAGGGAAGATTGCATAGCGCCGCTCGATGACCTTGTAGCGGCGCCCATGGCGCTTGACCGTGTCCTTTCGATCCAGATCGAGCCGACGTACCAATGCATTGTCGATCACCGGATCGGGAAGCTCGCCTTCGAGCAACTGGACCGCATGAAAGATCCGCACGGAAAAAATCACCATCTGCTGCACGAAGGGATCGGCCGGGGTCACCGAGGTTTCAATGAACACATCGTCATCACCAACCGGCTTGTTGTCGGAAGATTCGACAACCACGGGTTTGGCTGGTGTCGCCTCGATGGCCGATGGCGATGCCGACGCCACACTGTTTGCTGGCTGCTTCGTTTCCGTGCTTTGTGCCCGTGGTTGCACAGCAGGAACAGGAGTCGGCTTGCCAGTCACCGCAGACTTTTCCAACGGGGCCTGATGAATCACAGGCGGTACAGATTTGGGTTGGACCGGCGCAGCACGGACGATCGGTTTTTTTGGTTTCGCGGGCGGTGTACGTTTAGATGAGGAAGTCACCGCCGAGGCCTTACTGCGCGTTGTGGATCTGGTGGCTGCCTTGCCAACGACCAGCAGACTCAGCGGTCTGCTCTGTTGCCCTTCCACCATTACCGGTGGCACCCGCAGACGGCCAGTCTTGCGCGGCTTCAACCGCACATCCCAGACCGTACGGGCGAGTATCTCGCCATCCTTGAAATCGAGCTGGGTTCGCTTCTTGGTCCGCAATACCTTGAAGTGCCTGGACAAGCCGAGTGTGGCCGGATTGCTGTCCGTCTGGCCATCGTAAGTGATATGCAGCACGACCACTTCACCCAGGTGGACTTTGGTTTTGCTCAAACGCGCCTGAACGCCGGCCTGAGCCGCCGTTGCCAGCAGAGCGAGCAACCCGAACAACAGCAACCGTTTCATGGTGTGCCACTCTCTCTTTGTCTGCGCATGTGCTCGATCATAAACTTTCGACGTAGCAACCCCGAGGGGTCATCCGGCACCTGGCGCAACCACTGATCCAGATTGCGCGCCGGCGGAGGCTCATTATCCGGCAAAACCGCGCTGTGCGCCCGCCCGGATGAAGCGGATTGCGAAGGCGGTGGCGTGAGTGGCGGATTTTGTGACCTGTTTCGCGGCACTGGTGGGCGCGGCTGTGGCGCTGCCGAGGGCCGGGGCGGCGGCGAACCGGCAGGTGGCTGCCGGGGCGGACTGGGGGGTTGAGGCGGCTTGGGAGGCTGAGGGGGCTTGGGCGGTTTTTTATGCTTCTGCTTCAGCAATTCGCGAACCAGCGCCAGGTTGGCGCGCGCATCGGCATGGTCAGGAGCCTTGCGCAATGCCGCCTGATACGCTTCGACAGCGGCTTCGAGATGCCCGGCGCGAGCCAGCGCATTACCCCGGTTGTAGTCACCCTCGGCACCCGGCATACGGGCAAATGCCGCTGCCGCCGCTTCGAACTTCCCGGCCTGGTACAACGCCATGCCACGCCAGCCGGGATGACGAGACAAGGCCGCCGCCCGCTCGGGCTGACCAGCATGCAACGCGTGCACCGCCTGCTGATCCTGCCGCAACCACATGTCCGCCCAATCGAAGGCATGGGCCGGTTGCGGCGGCACTGCCAGCAACACCAGCAACACAGTGCCGAACCAACCACGCCGCATGCCCGTCGCCGCCAACAACAGGATCAGCGGCATCAACCAGACGCCGCGCTCGACCCATCGATCCAACCGGGCATCATCACTGGCCTGTTGGGCCATCATGGCACGATCGGCCGGAATCAGAATGGCATCCAGATCAGCACTATCAGGTGTCAATCCACTGTAGACACCACCACCGGCATCCGCCAGTTCGATCAGGTTGGCGGCAACAAAATGCGCCATGCCGGTGAAACCACCGCGCCCGTCCGGAATCGGCGCACCCGCCGTCGTACCGACGCCCAGGACAGACAATGAGTAACCATTGGCACGCAATGCCTCGGCTGCCCTCAATGCTGCCGCCTTGTCGTCGACTCCATCACTGATCAGAATCACCTGGCCGTAACGCGCCTTGGCCCGCGTCAACAACGCCAGCGCCGTTTGTAGTGCCTCGGCTGCGTGGCTGCCCCGGGCGGGCACGATATCGGTGGCCAGCGCGGGCAGCATCGTGGCAATGGTCTCGGTATCGGTGGTCAGCGGGGTGACGATATGCGCTTCGCCCGCGAAAACCACCAGGGCGGTACGCCCTTCGGCAGCCCGTTTGAGCAGATCGGACAACTTGAAGCGCGCCCGCAGCAGTCGGGACGGCGAAATGTCGGCGGCATTCATCGAGTCCGACAGATCCAGCACTACGACACGCGCAAGATCGGCACGGAACACCGGCCGGGGCTGCCGCTCCCACACCGGCCCGGCCAGTGCGATGATCGTGATCAGCCAGCCGAAGCCGAGCAACAGCAACAGCCGCGCCCCCAGCCGCCCAGGCGGCGCCAGCCACAAATGCTTGAGCAGGTGTTCATCACAGGCCTTGCGCCAGGGCGAATCCGCTTGCCGGCCCAGCAGCCCCGCCAACAGCAGCGCCACGACCGGCAGCAAACCGAGAAACCACCACGGGCGCAGAAAGTGAAAGGAAGATCCGTCCATCATGACCATCGTCGCAAGGCATCGCGCAGCAGCGGCAATGCAAGCACCAGACTCAACAGGAATGCCGCACCGAGCGGCCAGTAGTATAGCGCCGTCACCGGTCGCAGCGTGCGGCCCTTGCCAGCGGCCGGCTCAAGCTGGTCGAGCAACGCATAGATGGCAGACAGCCCCGCCCGGTCGGTGGCCCGAAAATATTGCCCCCCCGTGATCCGGGCAATGAATTTCAATGTATCCTCATCGAGTTCGGCACGATAACGGGTCAGCGGCTTGCCAAAAACATCCTGCCCCACGATCGGCTCGCCTCCAACGCCGATGGTATAGATCTTCAACCCCACCTGCTGCGCCAGCTCGGCCGCCTGCCGGGGATTGAGCTGGCCCGTGGTATTACTGCCGTCGGTGAGCAACACCAACACCGTATCCTGCTTGTCGGCGTGCCTGAGCCGCTTGATGGCCAGCCCGATGGCATCACCGATCGCTGTTTCCTGGCCTGCGATCCCGACCATCGATTCCTGCAGCAGGGTTTCCACCGTCTGCCGATCGAACGTCAATGGCGCCTGCACATAAGGTCGGCTGCCAAACAGGATCAGGCCGGTGCGATCGCCTTCGCGACGACGAATGAACTCGCTGGCCACTTCCTTGACAGCCTCCAGACGGTCGAGCTTGCGGGTCCGGTCCATATCGGGCGTCTGCATACTCCCGGAGACATCCACCGCCAGCATGATATTGCGCCCCTTTCGGGGCAGCTCTACCGCCTTGTCGAGCCGCTCTGGCGCCATCGCAGCGATCACCAGCAGTAGCCAGATGAGACCAGCCAGCCAGCGGCGCCAGTGCATCGCGCCGATACCCGGTAGCCGGGTCTCACTCGCGGTTTCCTGCGCCACGAAAGGCGCGAACAGCACGCCAGCGCTGCGCCCCTGGGCACGTGGCAGCAACCACCGCATCAGCAGAGGCAGTGGCAGCGCCAACGCCATCCACGGCCAGGCGAAATGATAGTTCACCGTCGCCTCCCGGGCCGGTTCATGCGAATCCAGCGCTCGGCAAAATCGAACAGCAGGGCAACATCACCGCGCGCGCCTTCTTTCTTGTAAGGGGTTTCGAGAAACAGCTTGCCGGCACGGAAGAACTCATGTTCATCACAATGGTCGCGCAAAAACTGGAGCCACTGGCGGCCGCTCAGTCCAGCCACCTCGTGGCGCGGGAAGCAGACCAGTGCATAACGCTTCAGGAGTTGGTTGGTCAGGCTGGCGCTATGGGCAAAACCCAGTTGCCGGGAACGAATATCGGCCAGTTCCTGCAACGCCAACCGTTGCAGCCGCAAACGCCAGCGACGGTAGAACCACCAGGCCATGCCGAGCAACGCCAACACCAGCAACGCCCACCAGCCCGGCGCTGGCGGCCACCATGGCGGCGGTGCTGGCTCATGCAATGGCCGAAGCGCATCGAGCGACGCTTTCATCGCCGACCTCCACGAACCGCCAGGCCGTTGCGCAGGATCAGCGCCAGATCGGCGTTGGTGGCGACATCCATGAAATGAACACCATGCCGGCGGCAGTAATCACGTATCCGTCCACGATGCAACTGGAAACGTTTTTCCCAGTCACGCGCGGTTTCGGCCTGCCCGAAATCGACTATCTGACGATGGTCGTGGGTACCCAGTTCGAGCACACCGGCACGCGGCGGATGCGCCTCCAGTGGGTCATGAATCATACCGGCGATGACATCGTGATGACGGGCCAACGCGGTCAGGCTCTGCTCGGTGGCCGGCCCCGCCTCGCGAAAGTCGCTGAACAGAAACACCAACCCCCCGGTGTGTGCCACGCGAATCAACCTCGCCAGAGACTCGTCGAGACGCCCCGGCTGCATCACACCCGGCTCGGTCGGTTGCAGATGGGTAATGGCATGAAAAAGGTGCATGACGCCATCGTAACGGGGCCGTGGTGGCAATTCTGAGTGCCCGCTGGCGCTGCTGACCACGCCACCGACGCGGTCACCGGCATGCTCGGCCGCCCAGGCGACCAACGCGGCAAGGCGGGCGGCAGTGACGGATTTGAATGCCTTGCGGGTACCGAAATACATACCCGGATGCAAATCGACCAGGATGAACACCGGCCGCTCGCGCTCCTCTCGAAACAGCTTGGTATGCACCTTGCCGCGCCGTGCCGATACCCGCCAGTCGATGGTCCGGGCATCATCGCCGGACTGGTACAGCCGTACCTCGTCGAATTCCAGCCCACGGCCCTTGAAAGCCGCATGATAGCCCCCGGCCGCCACCGACAATGCCGCCCGGCGCGGCCCCAGTGGCACGGCCCGCGACTGGGCGCGCAACGCGACCAGCTCTTTCAGACTGACAGTGACGCCGTACGGCATGAGAGGTGCTAGGGCGCCGGTACCCGATTCAACAACTCGGCGACCAATCCGCCGGAGGTGTTGCCTTCCGCTTCGGCGGCATAGTCGAGCAGGACGCGGTGGCGTAACACATCGGGCGCAATGCTTTGCACATCCTCGGGCGTGACATAGTCACGACCCAGCAACCAGGCCACCGCGCGCGCGGCGCGCTCCAGGCCGATCGCACCGCGTGGACTGGCACCCCAGCGCACCCAACGTTGCAGATCATCGCCATACAAGCCTGGCGTGCGGGTCGCCTCGACCAGTTGCAGAATGTATTCTTCCACCGAATCGGCCACGTACATTTCGAGTATCTCGCGGCGAGCAGCGAAGATCGTCGCCTGCGTCAATGGCTTGATTTTTTTCTCACCGCTCTCGCCGAGACTGTCGAGTGCCTCATCCCGGGTGATCTTGAGAATGTCCCGGCTGGCTTCACGGTCGGGATAATCGACTTCCACATGCAGCAGAAAACGATCGAGCTGCGCTTCCGGCAACGGATAGGTGCCCTCCTGTTCGATCGGATTCTGCGTCGCCATGACCAGAAACAAGGTTGGCAGCCGGTAGCTGGAACCACCCACCGTGACCTGATGTTCCGCCATGGCTTCCAGCAATGCCGACTGTACCTTGGCCGGCGCGCGGTTCACCTCGTCGGCCAGGATCAGATTGTGAAAGATCGGGCCACGAATGAATTCGAACTTGCCGGTCTCCGGACGGTAGACATCGCTGCCGGTCAGATCCGCCGGCAACAGATCCGGAGTGAACTGCACGCGATGGAAATCGGCCTTGATGCCCTTGGCCAAGGCATTGATGGCACGGGTTTTCGCCAATCCCGGCGCGCCTTCCACCAGCAGATGGCCATCCGCCAGCAACCCCACCAGCAGGCGGTGAATCAGCTTTTTCTGGCCGACCACCTGACTGCGCAGAAACTCCTCCAGTCGCTTGATCGCGACACGCGGCTTCGGTTCCGCTTCTTCCAAGACTTTTTTACTCATCTGGTTCCGAGACCCGGACACTACAAAGTCGCTCAATATACCAGTATTGACGGGCCATTTCCGTAGCTATGCTGGCCAATGGCGGCAATCGGGATACCGGTCAACCTTCTGGCGGACCGAATGCCGTCCGGTCGATGAAAACTTCCGTGGGATCGGCGGCCGCCACCCGCGCAGCCGGCAGCGGCTCACCCGCCCGCCAGCGCTGGACGGCAGCACGCTTGGCCTCGCCGGTAATGATGAACAACCGGCGGCGTGCCCCCGTCAGCACCGGATAATTGAGGCTGACCCGATCCGCCGGCGGCTTGGGTGCATCATGCACAGCGGTGACCAACGCCTCATCGGAAAAGCGCTGCCCCGGAAACAGGCTGGCGGTATGACCATCCTCACCCATGCCGAGCAATACGCAATCGAACGGCAGCAACGGTTCGATCACCTCACTGTAGGCATGCGCCGCCGGCTCGGCGCCCAGCTCCGCGGCAATCGGGTGAAACTGTGACGCCCGGATGCCAGCCGGCCTCAGCAACGTTTGCTCCACCATACGGGAATTTCGCGCGGCATCGGAGACCGGAAGGCAGCGCTCATCCCCCAGAAAGAACTCCCAGCGGGAAAAATCCTCGCCGCTCGAGGCCAGATACCGATAAGCCAGCGCCGGCGTGCCGCCACCCGCCAATACCAGCAGAAAGCGCCCGCGACGGGCAATCGCGTGGCGCGCCTCGCTCACGATCGCCTCATAAACCGCAATCGCCACCGCATCGCGGTCGGGGAAAACACGCCAGTTCATCGCATCACCCAAAAATACTCACTACACAGCACAGGCTAGCCCGGAGTTCTCACAGGGTCACGACTTCGACCACCCAATGCGCAGATAACGTGGTAACGCGCGCAAATCCTCGAGAATCAAATAACTGACGGGCACCAGCAGCAAGGTCACCAGGGTGGCGAACAGGATGCCAAAGCCCAGCGACACCGCCATGGGGATGAGAAACTGCGCCTGGGTGGATTTTTCCATGATCAATGGCCCAAGGCCGAAGAACGTGGTCAATGAGGTGAGCAGTATCGGTCGGAAACGCGCCACGCCGGCCTCGCGAATCGCCTGTTGCAGCCCGCTGCCGCGGCGCCGATGCCGGTTGATGAAATCGACCATGACCAGGCTGTCATTGACCACCACCCCAGCCAGCGCAAGCATGCCCAACAAGCTCATGATGCTGAGATTCATGCCCATGAGCATGTGTCCGAGAATGGCACCGATCAAGCTGAAGGGAATGACGCCCATGACGATCAGTGGCTGACTGTAGGAACGAAACGGAATGGCCAGCAAGGCATAGATCATGAAGCCGGCCAACATGAATCCGAAACGCAAACTGGCATTGGTTTCCTTTTGTTCTCGCTGCTCTCCTTCGAAGTGATAATGGACGCCGTGATAATTTTCCAGCAACTTTGGCAACCAGTTTTGAAGATCGCTGGTGATCTGGTTGATATTGACCGTCTTCTTGTTGATGTCACCCGTAATATTGATGGTGCGTTTGCGATCGACCCGATGGATGACTGAAAAACCCCGGCCCTCTCGGGCTTCCGCCACGGACGGGAACGGCACCTCACCACCTGAAGGTGTTTTGATATACAGCTCATCGAGATCACCAATGGATTGCCGCTCGTTCCTGGGCAGACGTACCATGACACGCACATCATCGCGGTTGCGCTGCACCCGCTGCGCTTCAGCGCCGAAAAAGGCGTTACGAACCTGCTGACCGATGCGGGTCAGGTCGAGTCCGAGAAATTCGGCTTGCGGCTTGATGCTGAGCTTGATCTCCCGCTTGCCACCTTCAAAGGTGTCTTCGATGTCGGAAACGCCTGCAAATTCGGAAAGATGCGCCTTGATCTTGTTTGCCACTTCACGCAACTGACCGAAATCATCCCCTTCGAGCTGAATATCGATCGGCTCACCGGCATGGCCGATTTCCGCTCGGAAAGAAAGCTCGCGCGCGCCGGGAATCTTGCCAACCTTTTTCCGCCACTCTCGCACCAGATCGCTGCTGCCAATATCCGTATGGCGCAATTCCGGCGGCATGATTTCGAAGGTGACCCGACCGACATTGGATCTGCCAACGCCACCACTGGCCCGCAATGCACCGCCGGCTTGACCGACCAGGGTCATGATGTGGCGCACGATACTTTCGCCGGTCACCGGGTCACGATATTTTTCGCGCAATTCGGCTGCTTTTTCGGCAATGAATTTCAAATGCCGTTCGGTCACTTCGACCGGTGTACCTTCCGGCATCTGCAAGGTCAACCGCGCAGTCTCACTCTGGATTCGGGGGAAAAATGTATACCCATAACGGCCACTGACCACGAAGCTGAGCACAATCAGTGAAAACGCGATGAACAGCGCCAGTGCCAGGTAACGGTGAGACAGAACATGTTCCAGCAACGGCCGGTAGAAACGCTGAATACCGGCTTCCAGCCCATCGGCAATTTTCTTCTGCAAGCGCCGCAACGGGCCGGGGCGGCGTTTGTGGTCGGGATGCACATGCTTCAAATGGGCAGGAAGAATGAATTTGGACTCCAACAGCGAAAACAGCAGTACCGGAATCACGATTTTGGGAATCTGTGCAAACAGGTCGCCCCGCACGCCATCGATCATCAACAGCGGGATGAATGCCGCCACCGTCGTCAACACGCCAAAAGTCACCGGCACTGATACTTCCTGCGTTCCCAGGATTGCTGCCTGCTCCGAATCCGGCAGGGTTTTCATGCGCCTGTAGATATTTTCACCAGTGACGATCGCATCATCGACAACGATGCCCAATACCAGGATGAATGCAAACAAGCTGACGAGATTGAAGGTGACGCCAAGCTCCGGCATGACTGCCAGTGCACCGAGAAAGCTGATTGGAATGCCGACACAGACCCAGGCGGCAATGGACAGCCTGAGAAACAGCGCCAGCAGAATGAAGATCAGTATGCCGCCCTGCCAGGCGCTGGTAACCAGTGTATGCAGCCGTAGCTGGATATATTTGGAGCGATCCCGCCAGTAGTCGATTTGCAGACCCGGTGGCAATTTGGCCCGCTTTTGCTGGATGTATCGCTTGACCGCCGCCGCAGTGTCGATGGCATTCTGGCTGCCGACGCGATAGACGTCGAGTTCGGCCGCCGGTTTGCCATCGAACAGCGCGTACAATGGCTGTTCCTCGAAATCATCGCGAATGGTTGCAATATCGCCCAGCAACACACGCGCCCCATTGGCATCGCTCAACACCGGAATGGCACGAAACTCTTCCGCCTTGTAGGCTTGCCCCAGCGTGCGCAACAACACTTCACCGCCTGCGGTCTTGATCGAGCCCGCCGGCAGATCGCGTGATGAACGCCGGATGGCGGCCGCGATATCCTCCAGTGTCAGGTGATAGCGTCGCAGCGTCTCACGCGGCACTTCGACAGCGATTTCAACCCGGCGAACGCCGGCCAGTTCGACCCGGGTCACATCCGGCAACGCTACCAGTTCATCGCGCACTTCTTCGGCGTAGCGGCGCAATGCCCGCTCGGAAAGGTTGCCGGACAATATCACTCCAATCACTTCCCGGCTGCGCTTGAGCAAACTCACCAGCGGTCGTTCGACATTTTCCGGAAACGTGCTGATGGCATCGATACGCGCCTTGATGTCTTCCTTGAGCTCGCGCGGGTCGTAGCCGTCCGCCAATTCGATGCGGATACGCGCACGACCTTCGAGCGCATCGCTGTAGATCTTGTCGATACCTTGCAGATCGGCCACTGCTTCCTCGATGCGCAACACCACGGCCTTTTCGGTTTCAGCCGGTGATGCGCCGCGATAGACGACTTCGACATTGACGACGTTGGGCGAGACCTCCGGAAAGATTTCCAGCGGGGTTTTCTCGAATGCCGCCACCAAGCCGACCACGACGATGAACATCATCAGCAGATTGGCCGCAACGTCGTTGCGGGCGAACCAGGCGATCATGCCATTCATCGCTCGGTATGCCGTCTACGGATGCTGACTGGCGCGCCATCGGCCGCATAGGGCATCGGGCTGATGATCAGCTGATCGCCCGGCTGCAGCCCCTCGGCCACGACCACCTGTTCGTCGCTGCTCCAGGCGATGCGAATCGGCTGGCGCTTGAGCTTGCCGTCCACCACCAGAAACACCTGATCGTTTTCACGCACGGCGGATCTCGGTATGACGACGACATCCTCGAGTGTCTTGCCCTGGATGTCCGCTTCGACATAGAGACCAAGCTTGAGTGGCGTGCGGTTATCTTTGGCCTTGTCCCACGGATGGTCGACGCGTGCGATGACGAACTGCTGACGGCTCTTGCTGTCCACTTGCGCGCTGGTTCGGGTGATCCGTCCCCGCCAGCGGGCATCGCCCTTGCGTAATACCACCGGCGGACCCGGCCGGGGACGCTCCCCTCTGAATCGCTCCGGCAAGCGCACCATGGCAAGTTGACGATCGGTCAATGGCAGCCGGATTTCGACATAATCGGTTGCGAACAACGTTGCTACCGGGGTGCCAGGACGCACATACTGGCCAATATCGGCCTGCTTTTTCAGAATCCGGCCATCGTATGGCGCGCGGATCACGGCCCGGTCGAGATTGGTTTGTGCCTGGGCGAGCTTGGCTCGGGCGCCTTCCACGGCGGCTCGCGCACTGGCCAGTTGCGGCTTGCGCAAGACCAGATCGTTGGGCGGTTCCTTGTCACCCAGTTCATTCCAGTCGATCAGGGCCTGCTGCGCCTGGGCTTTTTCCTGATCCAGCGCCACCTTGCGTGCAGCCAGTTCGGAACGGGCGATCGTGACTGCATGACGATAGTCACGATCATCGATCCGGATCAGTACATCCCCCTTGCGCACGAATTCGCCTTCCTTGAAATTGTCGGCGACCGACAGGATGCGCCCGGAGACTTCCGCTACCAGCGTGGTGCGGGTGCTGGCTTCGACTTCGCCAAAGCTGTGGATCGTGACGGGATAGTCACGTGTCTGAATATCCATGACTTCGACCAACGGCACTGGTTTTTTGTGTTCATGCTTTTTTGCCTTGGGGGCGGTCTTCAGCATCACCAGCATGACGCCGATTCCAATTGCCAGCACTGCAATGGGTAACAGTATTCTCAGGATCGTTTTCATACAGGTATCAGGGCTCGTCCTCGCGATGGTCGAAATCGCCACCCAGCGCTACATGGAGGTCGATTCGATTATTCAGCCATTGTAGCTGGCTGGCCAGCAGGTTACGTTGCGCACTGTAGGCGCGGCGTTCGGTGTCCAGCAATGTGGTGATGGTCGTCAATCCGGCCTTGTAGCGCGACAACGCCAGTCGTTCGGCCGCCCGCAAGCTCTTGACCGAGTCTTTGAAGTGCGCCATCTGCTGGCGCAACAAGGGCTCGGCCGCAAGCGTGGTCTCGATCTCCCGAAAAGCCTTGAGCAGTTGGTCGCCGTAGTTGGCCAGCGCTTCGTCTCGCCGCGCCGAAGCCAGCTTGCGCTCAGCCTCGAGGCGTCCACCGTTGAAGATCGGCTGGGTCAGCCGCGCTGCGATCGACCAGATGAGATAATCCGGGTCGAGCAGGCGCTTGAGATCAGTCGAGGAGCCACCGCTGCTGGCGGTCAGACGCAGATCGGGCAACAGGTTTTTGCTGGCGTCGGCCTGGCGATGCAGCGCAGCAAACAGGCGTTGCCGGGCGGCACGCACATCCGGACGCCGTTGCACCAGTTGGACGCTCAATCCTGCGGGAATCGCCGCGATGTCCTGCGGCAGGGTTTCATCCGCTGTCAACAATCGCTCGGGATAGCGTCCGAGCAAGGTTTCCAGCACGCGGCTGGCGGCATCGACTCGCTGCTGCCGCAAGGCCAGCCGGGCCTGCGCTGACGACAGGTTTTCTCGCGCCAACCGCAGATCGAGCGCATCACCCAGGCCCGCCTGATAGCGCCGACGGATGATCTTGAGCGTTTCCCGGAAGTTGATGACTTCGTCCGCTGCCAGTCGTGCCTGGCCGTCGGCTTCGAGCAACGCAAACCAGGCCTTGGCTACCTGGGCGGCCAACAACAGGCGCGCAGCCTCGAGATCGGCGCGTACTGCGAGCGCATCGGCTCGCGATGCTGCCTGGCGATCATCGAGACGGCGCCATAGATCGGCCTCCCAACTCGCCTGAACCGTCAGTGAATAGCGGTTGGTGGTCACGGCCCGGGCCGAGCCGGGACTGGTGCGCCCTACAATGTTGGTGCGGGAGCGGTTACCGTCGAACACCCCTTCCAGCAGTGGCAAACCTGCGGCATCGGCGATGCTGGCCTGCGCCCGAGCAGCATCGAAACGCGCCAGCGCCGCATGTATGCCCGGCTGATTGGCCAGGGCTTCATCGACCAGTTTCGGCAGGCGCGCAGAACCCAGTGAAGCCACCCACTGGGGGTGGGAAGGCGGCGCAGGCGCGGTGGAAATAGATGGCTGCGTGGCGCATCCAGCCAGCATCATCCCCAGCAACAGCAGGAGTAGTGGTCGAATCATGGGCGCCAATACTATACCGGCCGGGGCCGGGAATGCACCGTTTGTCACCGATGAGGTACCATGAGGGTCGTTTTTTGAAATTTCCGGATGCGGCATGGCCAGTTACAAACAGGAGTTTCTGCAACTCGCGATCGACCGGGGCGTGCTCAGGTTTGGTGAATTCACGCTCAAGTCGGGCCGGGTCAGCCCGTATTTTTTCAATGCCGGGCTGTTCGACCGGGGCAGCGATCTCGACCGCCTGGGTGAATATTATGCACAAGCCATCGTCGATGCCGGCTTCGATTTCGATATACTACTCGGGCCCGCCTACAAGGGCATTCCGCTGGCGGCGGTCACCGCCGCTGCACTGTACCGCATTCATGGACGGGACGTTCCCTATGCGTTCAATCGCAAGGAGGCCAAGCGGCATGGCGAGGGCGGGCGGATCGTCGGACGGGCGTTGGAGGGTCGTATTTTGATCATCGATGATGTCATTACGGCCGGCACCGCCATTCGGGAATCCGCCGGATTGATCACTGAAGCCGGCGCAACCCCGGCCGGTGTGATCATCGCGCTCGACCGGCAGGAACGGGGACAATCGACGCTGTCCGCCACCCAGGAGGTTGCTGCGTCACTGGACGCCCCCGTGGCGGCCATCGCGACGGTCAGCGATCTGCACCAACTGCTGAAAACCACCGATGACAAGACCTTTGCCGGCAAGATTGCGGCGTATCTGGCGGAATATGGCGTTCGGTCCTGAGACATCTGGGCAGCTA